>CAVLAV010000040.1:0-10387 GCA_963660735.1 bacterium | reverse complement strand
AGTAAAGTGCGCGGCATATACTCCGCCCATTATTCCAACGGATTGCCGCGGTCGCTATGCTCCCTCGCAATGACAGTGAAATCAGGGATTGCCGCGGTCGCTATGCTCCCTCGCAATGACAACTAAAATAAACCGTCTTTGCGAGCGTAGCGAAGCAATCTCCCGGGAGGGTGAATACCGACGGTTATATCCCCTATCGGCACTTCGTGCCACTTCCCCCGAAGTCGGTCGAGAAACCAAAAGCAAAAAATAAAGAGAGATACGATATGCAAAAAATCGGAGTATTTATATGTTGGTGCGGCAGTAACATAGCCGCCACCGTAGACGTGGAAAAACTTGCCGCGCTTATAAAAGCCGAGCCGGGCGTAGTTTATTCCGCCGACTATCAATATATGTGTTCTGAAAACGGACAACAACTTATAAAAAACGCCGTTAAGGAATACGGTCTTGACGGCATAGTTATAGGTTCTTGTTCGCCGAGAATGCACGAGGCTACTTTCCGTAAAGCGGCGGCAAGCGTAGGCTTAAACCCGTATATGGTGGAAGTTGCCAACCTGCGCGAGCAGTGTTCCTGGATACATAAGGACAAAGACGAGGCAACCGCGAAGGCTCTTACGCTTATTCGCACGGCGATAGCCAAAGTCCGTCTTAACTCGCCGCTTACCGAGGGCGAAAGTCCCGTAGTAAAGCGCGCGCTCGTGATAGGCGGCGGCATAGCGGGCATACAAGCCGCACTCGATATAGCCGAGGCGGGTTTCCCCGTGGATATAGTCGAGAAAAATCCCACTATCGGCGGCAGAATGGCTCAACTCGACAAGACTTTCCCCACGCTCGACTGTTCGGCTTGTATTTTGACGCCCAAAATGGTAGATTGCGCGCAAAGTGATAAGATAGACATTCTTTCCTATTCCGAAGTAGAGGAAGTCAAAGGCTTCGTGGGCAATTTCAAAGTCAAAATCCGCAGAAAGGCGAGGTTCGTAGACGAAACCAAATGCACGGGCTGTAAAGTGTGTATGGAAAAATGCCCCTCGCGCAAAGGTCTTAACGAGTTCAATATGAATTTGAATAACCGCACGGCTATTTATATACCTTTCGCGCAGGCAATACCCAACGTGGCGGTAATCGACCCGACGCAATGCCTTAAACTTAAAACGGGCAAGTGCGGCGTATGTCAGAAATTCTGCGGCGCGGGCGCGATAAATTACGATATGAAGGACGAATTCGTAGAGCGCGAATACGGCGCGATCGTCGTAGCCACGGGTTTCCGTCCCATAAATATAGACGCGTTCAACGAGTACGGCTATTCGGACAACAAGGACGTTATAACCTCGCTCGAACTCGAAAGACTTATGAACGCGGCAGGTCCGACCAACGGCGTTTTGCTCCGTCCGTCGGATAACACTCACCCCAAGGTGATAACCTTTATACAGTGCGTAGGCTCGCGCGACGTTTCGGGTTGCGGCAAGCCGTACTGTTCTAAAATATGCTGTATGTACACGGCTAAACACGCTATGCTCATACGCGAAAAATACCCCGATACGGAAGTACACGTATTTTATATAGACGTGCGTACCCCCGGCAAGAACTACGACGAATTTTACCGCCGCGCGGTGGAACAATACGGCGTGGACTATATCAAGGGTATGGTCGGCAAGATTTATAACGAAAACGGCAAACTTATGGTGCAGGGCAGCGACCTTATAGAGAACGAGCAGGTAACAATCGCTTCCGACCTCGTAGTGCTTGCCGTCGCGATAGAACCCGAACCGTCGGTGAGAAAAATTGCCACGCTTTTAACGGCGAGCATAGATACCAACAACTTCCTTAACGAGTCGCACCCCAAACTTCGCCCCGTGGAAAGTCCTACGGCGGGCGTATATCTCGCGGGCGTGTGCCAAGGTCCGAAAGACATACCCGAAACGGTATCGCAGGCGTCAGCTTGCGCCGCCAAGGTTATAGGACTTTTGGTAAAGGATAAGTTAAAGACCAACCCGTGCGTGGCTCATTCGGACGAGAATAAGTGTAACGGTTGTTCGCAATGCGCCAACGTGTGCGCATACGGCGCGATAACCTATATAAATAAGGAATTCCGCATAGGCGGCGGAAAGACCGAAACCCGCAGAGTGGCATCCGTCAATCCCGCGGTCTGCCAGGGCTGCGGCGCGTGTACGGTTACTTGCCCCTCGGGCGCGATGGACCTTTCGGGATTCAGCACCCGTCAGATACTTTCGGAGGTGGAAGCGATATGCAAGAGATAAAGAATCAAGGCGAATTCGTGCCGAATATAGTCGCGTTTTGCTGTAACTGGTGTTCTTACGCGGGCGCGGATCTCGCGGGGTCGAGCAGACTTTCCTATCCCGCCAACGTAAAGATTATAAGAGTGCCTTGTTCGTGCAGGGTAAATCCCACGTTTATATTAAAGGCTTTCCAACGCGGCGCGGACGGCGTTATAATCTGCGGCTGCCACCCCGGCGATTGCCACTACGTAACGGGTAACTATTACGCGAGGAGAAGAACTTCGCTTTTGTTCAGTTTCCTCGATTATTTAGGTATAGAAAAAGAGCGTACCCGCGTGGAATGGGTTTCCGCGGCGGAAGGCGCAAAGTTTTCGCAGGTTATGAACGATTTCGTAAAGCGCGTAACCGAACTCGGCGAAAACAAGAGATTAACCGATTTGAGAGTAAAAGGAGAGTAGTTTATGAACGAACTTGAAAACGCTTTGAAAAAAAGAGCCTCCGAACTTCTCTCGGGCGGCGAAGTAAAGCGCGTAGTGGGTTGGGTGAAAGGTGAATTTATTCACGACCCGTCCCCCGCGACTTTTGAAAACGACGAACAGTTGAAAAATTTCGTTTATAACGATTATTGCGGAGCAAACCTCTCCAAATACCTTATAAACGAGAGCAAAAAAGAAGGTAAAACGGCGGTATTTTTAAAGCCGTGCGACACTTACAGTTTTAACGAACTCGTAAAAGAGCACCGCGTAGATCGCGAAAAAATCCTCGTAATCGGCGTGGAGTGCCAAGGCAAACTCGATAATTACAAGATAGAAAAACTCGGCGTAACGGGCGTTAATAGCGAAAGTTACTCGGGCGATAAGGCGATTTTCGAGGGATTAAACGGCAAAGCCGAATTTAACAAAGGCGAAGTGCTTCTGGAAAAGTGCCTGACCTGCAAGGGCAAAAAATTCGTGGTGGCGGACGAGCAAATCGTTTTGCACGAAATGCCCGAAACTTCGTCGGACAGATTTTCCAAGGTCGCCGAACTCGAAAATATGACCGCGGACGAGCGTTTCGCATTCTGGAAAGGCGAACTTTCGCGCTGTATCCGTTGCAACGCCTGCCGTAACGTCTGTCCCGCCTGCACCTGCGTAAAGTGCGTGTTCGATAACCAACAATCGGGCGTGGCGGCAAAGGCGAACGACGATGAATTCGAGGAGCAACTTTACCATATAATAAGGGCGTTCCACGTGGCGGGCAGATGTACCGACTGCGGCGAATGTTCGAGAGTCTGCCCCGAAAGAATACCCCTTCATCTGCTTAACAGAAAATTCATCAAGGATATAAATACCTTGTACGGCGAATTTCAGGCGGGCGAAACCGCGGACGGCAAAACTCCGCTTACCTCTTACACCGAAAAAGACGCCGAGCCTACCGAGGCGGTTGAGAAAGTCGGAGGTAAAGTATGATAAAGATAAAAAAATCCGACGCGAAAGCGTTTTTCGACGCGATAGTAAAAAATTATCCGCTGTATATACCGCTTAAAAGCGGCGAGCAGACCAACTACGGTTGGTACGACGGCGAAAAGACGGTGGATATAGCAACGCTTAAAACCGTAAAATCCCCCAAGGACGCGTTCTTCCCCCAAAGCGAGAATATGATGAAATTCCGCACCGAGGGCAAGAAGTTGGAAATTGTGGACGTGCGCGACGAGAAAGCGCCGTTCGTGATATTCGGCGTTCGCGCTTGCGACCTTAAAGCGTTCGAGGTTTTGGACAAAGTGTTTTTAGCCGACCCCGTGGACACTTACTATAAGGCTCGCAGAGAGGCGGCGATAATATTCACGCTCGCGTGCGCCAACCCCGAAGAGAGTTGTTTCTGCACGGCGTTCGGCATAGACTCGTCCGCGCCCCAAGGCGACGCGACCTGCTATTCCGTAGGCGATTATATCTATATAAACGCCAACACCCAAAAGGGCGAGGAAGTCCTTGCGGCGGCAAAGACGGGCGAAAAAGCCGACGATAAGGCGGTTAAAGAGGAAAAAGCGAGAATTAAGAGCGTTATGGAAAAACTCCCGCTCAAAGACCTCGACTTGTCCCGCTTTAAACCCGAAAACTTAAACGAACTTTTCAACCTGCCCGTATGGCAGGAACTTTCCGAGGCTTGTTTAGGATGCGGCGCGTGTACTTTCGTCTGCCCCACCTGTCAGTGTTTCGATATAAGGGACTTTAAGACGAATAAGGATATAGTGCGTTTCCGTTGTTGGGATAGTTGTATGTATTCCGACTTTACGCAGATGGCGGCGGCAAATCCGCGTACCACGCAAATGCAGAGATACCGTCAGAGGTTTATGCACAAACTCGTGTACTACCCCTCTCAACACGACGGCTTGTATTCCTGCGTAGGTTGCGGCAGGTGCGTTAAAAAATGCCCCCAACACCTTAATATAGTTAAGGTTATTAAAAAAATAGGGAGTGAAAACAAATGATAAACGAAAATCTCATTCCCCGTATCGGCGTCGTTACCGATATAAGAAAGGACACGGCGGACGTTAAAACTTTCCGCGTAGTCGGCAGGGACGGCAAAAAACTCTTCGAGCATTTGCCCGGTCAGTGCGCAATGGTTTCTATCCCCGGCGTGGGCGAGTGTATGTTCTCCATAACCTCGTCGCCCACCAACGAGGAATTTATGGAATTTTCCATAAAGAAGTGCGGTTGCGTTACCGAGGTTATCCACGCGATAGAAGTAGGGCAGGAGATAACCGTTCGCGGACCTTACGGCAGGAATTTCCCCGTGGAAGGCGATTTTAAGGGCAAAGATATGCTCTTTATCGCGGGCGGCATAGGACTTGCGCCTCTTCGCAGCGTTATCAACTATATTCGTGCGTATCGTAAAAACTACGGCAAAGTGGTAGTCGTTTACGGCGCGAGAAGTAAGGAAGATTTAGTCGATATAGAGGAAATACGCAACGAGTGGGAAAACGAACCGAATTTCGAGGTATATCTTACTATCGACCGTCCCGAAGAAGGTTGGAACGGACACGTAGGTTTCGTTCCCGCATACGTAAAGGAGTTGGGACTCGACCCGACTATGACCGCCGTTTTGTGCGGACCGCCGATAATGATAAAGTTTACGCTTGCGGGACTTTTGGAACTCGGATTTAAAAAGGAACGCGTGTATACTACGCTGGAACTTCGTATGAAGTGCGGCATAGGCAAATGCGGAAGGTGCAACGTAGGCGACAAATTCGTCTGCAAAGACGGACCGGTATTCCGTATGGACGAGTTAGACGAACTCCCCAACGAGTATTAAGATTTCCCTCGTCGTTGCGAATGTATTAAATTTTGTCATTGCGTCAATGCCAAGTGAGCAAACTTGCTTGCAAGGGTTTGCGAGCGACGGTATTCATAAGGCACTTGCATTTTTGATAAAAAATGCGGAAAACGAAAGTTTTAACGCGTAAGCGTTAAGTGCCGAATAGCCGCAAGCGTGGCGATCCCCTCGAAAAAGTACGCGGCATATACTCCGTACTTTACTCCGACGGATTGCCGCGGTCGCTTTGCTCCCTCGCAATGACAACGAAAAAATCGCCTCGGCGAAGTGTCGATATGGTATAATAGTGCGGCGTAAAAACAAAAAACAGGTATATATATGGAAAACAAAGTAAACGTATATTTTTTCGGTAAGAAATACGAAGTGCCTTCGAGTCTTACCATAATGAAAGCAATGGAATACGCGGGGTATAAACTCGTGCGCGGTTGCGGTTGCAGAAACGGTTTTTGCGGCGCGTGCGCCACGATTTACCGCATTAAGGGCAAACAGGAACTCAAAACCTGTCTTGCCTGCCAACAGCGCGTGGAAGAAGGTATGTACGTGGCAACGCTACCATTCTTCCCGCTCGTAAAGCAGGTGTACGATATAGAAAAAATCAAACCCACCGAGCAGATTATGATGCAACTTTACCCCGAAATTTATTCGTGCATAGGTTGCAACGCCTGCACCAAGGCTTGTACGCAGGGGCTTAACGTAATGCAGTATATAGCCTACGCTCAACGCGGCGAGTACAAAAAGTGCGCCGAAGAGAGTTTCGACTGCGTTATGTGCGGAGTTTGTTCGTCGCGTTGTCCCGCGGGTATATCGCATCCGCAGGTGGCGGAACTCGCCCGCAGGCTTTACGGCAAGTATCTCGCACCCGAGTGCAAGCACCTTGAAAAGAGGGTTTCCGAGATAGAACACGGCGACTTTATAAAACTTATGGAAGATATTATGAACAAGCCGATCGACGAAATGAAAGAACTCTACAATCATAGAGATATCGAAAAGTAAGGAGAGCGTATGTATAATTATACCGAAGAACAGTTATCTTCGATGAAGAAAGTCGAGGCGACGAGGGAAAAAAGACTTAAAGAACTTTTCCCGCGTATGACCGCCGACGAAAAAGACGCGGTTCTTAAAGAAAATCACCCCGACTATATAGAGAGCGCGTATGAAACGCTTAAAGTGGGCGAGAACAAGGGCGACAGAGTCCTGCACGAACTCGCCGCGCTTTTGCAGGGCAGAGCGAGAACGCTCGATATGAAAATAGACCTTTCTTCGCCCGACTACGAAACCGACGTACTCGTAATAGGCGGCGGCGGAGCGGGTTCGGCGGCGGCTATAACCGCCCACGCGAACGGCGCAAAGGTTACGATAGTAACCAAGTTGCGTATAGGCGACGCCAACACTATGATGGCGGAAGGCGGTATTCAGGCGGCGGATAAGGAAAACGACAGCCCCGCCATACACTATCTCGACGCGTTCGGCGGCGGACATTTCGCGGCTAAACCCGAACTTTTAAAAATGCTCGTTTACGAAGCGCCGTCGGCTATAAAATGGCTTTCCGACCTCGGCGTTATGTTCGATAAGGACGAAAACGGCAATATGATAACCACGCACGGCGGCGGCACTTCGAGAAAGCGTATGCACGCCTGCAAGGACTATTCGGGCGCGGAAATAATGAGAACTTTGCGCGACGAGGTTATAAACCGAGGTATTCCCGTAATAGATTTCACCGCCGCGATAGAGATTATCAAGGACGAAAACGGCAAAGCCGCGGGCGCGGTTTTGATGAATATGGAAACGGGCGAAATTCTCGTTGCCAAAGCCAAGACGGTTATAATCGCCACGGGCGGCGCGGGCAGACTGCACTATCAAGGCTTCCCCACCAGCAACCACTACGGCGCGACCGCCGACGGACTTATCCTCGCGTATCGCGCGGGCGCAAAACTGCTGTACGCGGACACCTTGCAATATCACCCCACGGGTGTTGCCGAACCTACGCAGGTATTCGGCGCGCTCGTTACCGAAAAAGTTCGTTCGCTCGGCGCGCAACTCGTAAATAAAAACGGCGAGGCGTTCGTGTATTCGCTCGAAACGCGCGACGTAACGGCGGCTTCCATTATCCGCGAGTGCAAAAAACGCGGCAACGCGGTAAAAACCACCGACGGCGAGGGCGTTTGGCTCGATACGCCTATGATAGAGGCTCTCGGCGGCGAAGGCACTATTTTAAAGCGCATACCCGCAATGTACCGTATGTTCGAGAAATACGGCATAGATATAAGAAAAGAGCCTATACTCGTGTATCCCACGCTCCACTATCAGAACGGCGGTATAGATATAAACGGTAACTGCGAAACCACCAAGGTGGAAAATTTGTTCGTCGCGGGCGAGGCGGTCGGCGGCATACACGGCAGAAACCGTCTTATGGGCAACTCTTTGCTCGACGTAATAGTGTTCGGCAGGGACGCGGGCAAGGCGGCGGCGGACAGAGCGAAAACCGTCAAAAAGGTCGGTAAACTCTCGCTTGCGCACGTGGAAAAATTCCAGAAGGAACTCGAAAAAGCGGATATCGCGTCGGATAAACTTTCGCCGCAAATTCTTCCCGATTATACGAGAAAGGACTTGTAAAAAGGAGTTAGTTTATTATGTTTGAAACTTTGGCAACCGTATGCGAGATAATTCTTCTCGTATGTTTCGGTGCGTCGTGGCCGTTTAACGTTATAAAGGCGTATAAGGCGCGCACCGCAAAAGGCACGAGTCTGCCGTTTATGTCGCTTATCGACTTCGGCTACGTAATGGGAATACTCAAAATGGTATTCACGTTTATAGACAAAAACGGTTTAAATGCAACTCAATGGGTAGCGTTCGCGTTTTATATAATTAACCTCGCGCTCGTTACCACGGGTATAGTAATATATTTCAGAAACAAAGGTTTGGATAAAAAGGCTGCGGAAGAAAAAGCCGCCTGAAAAAAATACGGAGAATAAAAAATGTTAAAAGTTACGGTTTGCGTAGGCAGTTCGTGCCACCTCAAAGGCTCGCGCCAGGTAGTAGAAGGTTTAAGAAAACTCATTGTTGATAATAATTTGCTCGACAAAGTAGAACTTGCGGGTACGTTTTGTATGGGCAAATGCGAACAAGGCGTTTGCGTTA
Source organism: bacterium (assembly GCA_963660735.1). Lineage (GTDB taxonomy): Bacteria > Bacillota > Clostridia > Christensenellales > Borkfalkiaceae > UBA10281. The sequence goes on along the minus strand of CAVLAV010000040.1, from coordinate 1,700 downwards.
CCATCGGCGAAGAAACTTTTTCGGTAAAACCCGAAACTACCAAGGAATTTTTTGAAAAAGAAGTTTTGACGAGAATATAAAAATGAAAAAATTCGATACCAAAGTACAACACCTTAAATATAAGGTATTACGCGAAGTCGCGCGTCAGGCGTGGAACGACGAACTCGAAAAGAACGCGATAGATATTCCCAAGATAATCGTTCCCGGCAAAATACCCACTATGCGTTGTTGCGTGTATAAGGAAAGGGCGATTTTAGCCGAGCGCGTAAAACTCGCTATGGGCGGCGACGCGGACGACAAGAATATTATAGAAGTTATCGACATCGCCTGCGACGAATGTCCCGTAAGCGGTTACGAAGTTACCAGCGCGTGCCGCGGCTGCCTTGCACACCGTTGCGAGGACGCTTGCCGTTTCGGCGCAATTCAGTTCGATAACAACCACGTTGCGCATATCGACAAAACCAAGTGTAAAGAATGCGGCGCTTGCTCCAAAGTATGCCCGTATAGCGCGATTAGGAACAATAAACGCCCCTGCGAACTCGCCTGCAAAGTCAAGGCTATTTCTATGGGAGCGGATAAAGAGGCGCAAATCAATCACGACAAGTGCATATCCTGCGGCGCGTGCGTTTATCAATGCCCGTTCGGCGCGATTACGGATAAGTCGTTCATTACCGACGCCATAAAAATACTTAAAAACAGCAACGGCAACTCGGCTTATAAAGTGTTCGCGGTGGTCGCTCCGTCTATTTCGAGTCAATTCTCTTACGCCAAACTCGGTCAGGTAGTTACGGGTCTTAAAAAACTCGGTTTCCACACCGTGGTAGAGGCTGCGCTCGGCGCGGATATGGTCGCTTTGAGCGAGGCGAAAGAACTCACCGAAAAAGGCTTTTTAACGAGTTCCTGCTGCCCTGCGTTCGTGAATTTCATCGAGAAGAACTTCCCGCAGATGAAAGAGCATATTTCGCATAATCTTTCGCCTATGGGCGCGATTTCCAAATATCTCAAGGAACACGAAGAGCCGTGCAAGGTTATATTCATAGGACCTTGTACCGCAAAGAAAGCCGAAGTGCAGAAAGAGGAAGTCAAAAAGTATGTGGACTGCGCGCTCACTTTCGAGGAATTGCAGGCGCTTTTCGACAGCAAGGATATAGATATAACCACGCTCGAAGAGGGCGTACTCGATAACGCGTCTTATTTCGGTCGTATATTCGCGCGTTGCGGCGGACTTTCCGACGCGGTTGCGGAGGCTGTCAAGGAACAAGGACTTACCGACTTTGAACTTAAATCGGTCGCCTGCGACGGCATAGAGGAGTGCAAACTCGCGCTTATGAAGAAGAGTCGTAATATACTCGACGCCAACTTTATAGAGGGTATGGCTTGTATCGGCGGCTGTATAGGCGGCGCGGGTTGTCTTACCCACGGCGAAAAGAACAAAGCCGAAGTAGACAAATACGGCAAAGAGGCTTACGAAAAGACCATTACGGACGCCGTATCGGTACTTAAAAAGGATTAAAATTAAATAAGGCAGATCCTTATGCCGCGGGGATTTCCCCCGCGGCATTTTTTCGTATTCGTCCTCGCAAAAACAAAATAACACGTCATATTGAGCGAAAGCGAAATATCCCACGACCGAAGTGAGAAGTATTGGAATGTTATCATAATAGTACAGTTGAAAAACCCTCGAAAATATAGTAAAATAA
>CAVLAV010000039.1:0-10473 GCA_963660735.1 bacterium | reverse complement strand
AACGCTAAAAACCGTCAGGTTTTTGTAAGGCGTTAGCCTTTATCGTTGAATAGGTAGCGTAGCGACCGCGGCAATCCCCCTGAACGACTTACGCGGTACATACTCCGTACTTTATTCCAAGGGATCGCCACGCTAACGCTCGCGATGACACGGAATTTAACCGCTCTTTTGTTCGCAACTGCCGTTGCTTTGCGCTTTGCATAAAGCAAATCGCAGTTTCCGTTGAAATATTGCGCGAAAACGCCTGCAAATGCTTCGCGCTTGCGCGTTTTTCTTAATTATAACGGGAAACTATACAAAATTAAAATTTTGTTCGCAACTATCGTTGCGCGCGCTTTGTCTGCGACAAATCGCAGTTTCCGTTGAAATATTGCGCTCAAAAACCCTTGCAAGCAAGTTTTTTCGCTTATATTATACACCATAATTTTAAGAAAATAAAGTGTTTTCACGCAACTTGACATTTTTATCCAAATATATTAAAATATATTGTATTAAATTCAAGGAGTGAAACATGAAAGTTAAAAACGCGTACTTAAAATCGGTAATAGAGAAAGTCGCCGCAACGAACGCAGGCGAACCCGAATTCGTGCAAGCCGTAACCGAAGTGCTTTCTTCGCTCGAACCTATGGTCGAAAAAAACGAGGCTTTATACCGTAAACATTGTATTCTCGAAAGAATGGTCGAACCCGACAGGATAATTTCTTTCAGGGTTGTATGGGAGGACGCCAACGGCGATTATAAAGTCAATCGCGGCTACCGAGTACAATTCAACAACGCAATCGGTCCGTATAAAGGCGGTTTAAGATTTCACCCTACCGTAAATCAAGGCATACTTAAATTTCTCGGTTTCGAGCAGACTTTTAAAAACAGTCTTACGGGACTGCCGATGGGCGGCGCGAAAGGCGGCTCGGACTTTAACCCCGTGGGCAAGACCGATATAGAAATAATGCGTTTTTGCCACGCATTTATGGACGAACTGTACCGTCATATAAGTCCTAACCTCGACGTTCCCGCAGGCGATATAGGCGTCGGCGGAAGAGAAATCGGCTATTTGTTCGGCAGGTATAAAAAGATTCGCGGACAGTACGAAAACGGCGTTTTAACGGGCAAAGGGATGCCTTTCGGCGGAAGTCTTATCCGCCCCGAGGCGACGGGTTTCGGCGCGGTTTATTTTCTTGAAGAGGTACTTAAACGCTTTGGCGAGGAAATTAAAGGAAAAACTTTCGCATTGTCGGGTTACGGTAACGTTACATGGGGCGCGTGCCTTAAAATAAACGAACTCGGCGGTAAAGTCGTTTCCATATCCGGCTCGCACGGGTACGTTTACGACCCCGACGGCGTATCGGGCGAAAAAGTAGATTATCTGCTCGAAATGCGCGCAAGCACGACGGGGACTATAAAAGATTACGCTAAAAAATACAACCTGCCCCTCCATGAAGGCGAGAAACCTTGGGGCAACGTAAAAGCCGACGTATATATGCCGTGCGCCACTCAAAACGAAATAACTTTGGACGACGCGAAGAAAATCGTAGCCGCAAAAATTAAATTCGTCAACGAGGTATCGAATATGTCCACCACGCTCGACGCTATCGACTATTTAAGAGAAAACGGCGTTATTATTTGTCCGAGTAAGGCTGCTAACGCGGGCGGCGTGGCTACTTCGGGACTTGAAATGACTCAAAACAGTGAAAGACTTACTTGGACCAAAGAGGAAGTTGACGGCAAGTTAAAAGTCATTATGAAGAATATCTACAAGCAAATAACCGACGTTATAGACGAATTCGGTCTGCCTTACAATTTAGTTGAGGGCGCGAATATAGCGGGCTTTAAAAAAGTTGCCGACGCTATGATTGCCGAAGGTATTTATTAAAAAACTAAACGCGGCGAGCGCAAATTAAATGCGCTAGCCGCGTTGATTTTATATTTTAATTTTTTACCGTGCTTTCGTTTTCGATATTGATAAAAACTTTCTTTTCGTTTTTTTCGGCGGAGTTTTCGCCGTCGTCGTTCTCGTTGCCGAGTTCTCTTACGGACGGCGGCAACATATCAATTTCTATCCTTACTTCGTTTTCGTCAAACGGTAAATCGGGTTCTTCGCCCTGCTCTACGCCGAAAGTTTCGTTTACCGATTGCAGTTCGTCGTTATAACTCGCTATGCCCTCTTGCAAAATCTCGTCCACACTCTCGATAAAATTCTTTTTAACTTTACCGAACTCGCCCTCGTCGGAAGAGATTGCACCCGTAATCGCGGATGCGTTTACCCGCATTTTGTCGGTGTATTTTTTTAGGCGATTGTTTATAGTTACGTTTAACGTGGAAATTCGGTCGAGTGCCTTTGAAAGTTGGGCGTTGATTTCGTCCTTTTCGCTTTCGGCGCAGACCGAAAGTTTATTTTTCAGTTCTACGAGTTTATTTTGAGCGTCTTTATATTCCGTTCCGTCGTAAAATTCCTTCTTTTCGTCGTCGCAAAGTTTTTTAAGCCGCTCGTTTTCGTAAATAAGGTCGATAACTCCCTCGTCCATCGCGCCGAAAAGTTTTTTAAGCGCGTCCTTTCGCAGGTCGTCGATACGCGCGAAAATCATTTTGGAATATTTAGTTTTCAAGCCGTTTTTAATTTCTTCGTAACCTGCGTCTGCGGTGGTCGCGGCGGCGTTTTCGCTAAATTTATCGTTCATACGTTTTTCAGATATTCTATTTCTTCGGGAGTAAGTTTCCTGACCTCGCCGCGGTTAAGTCCGTGCAATGCAAGGTCGCCTATTTTAATTCTTTTTAAAAAATCTACGTTTTTACCTACGGTTTCAAACATTTTCCTTATTTCTCTGTTTCTTCCTTCGGTAATGGTTACGTGCATTTTTGTGTAGTCTTTGCAGGATTCAATAACCCTTATTTTACATTTGTTGGTAAGTTTTCCGTCGATTTCAACGCCCGCGCGGAGTTTCGCTATCGCTCCGTCGCTTACTTCTCCTTCGGTTTTTACGAGATAAGTTTTGGGTACTTCGCTACTCGGGTGAGTAAGCCTGTTTGCAAAATCTCCGTCGTTGGTAAACAATAAAAGCCCTTCGGAATCGTAATCGAGCCTGCCCACGGGGAAAATTCTCGCCGTGTTTTTGGGGAGATAGTCCATAACGGTCTTTCTGCCCTTGTCGTCTTTTACGGTACAGACGCACCCCTTGGGTTTGTTCATAACGTAATACTCGAATTTTTTTGCCCTCGCTACTTTTTTGCCTTCGCAAATTACGCTGTCGTTGTTTTCGTCGATTTCCTGTCCGAGCGAGGCGACTCTGCCGTTTACTTTTACTTTGCCGTCCTCTATCAATTTATCGCAAGCGCGCCTGCTTGCCACGCCGCATTCCGCTAAAAATTTGTTAATTCTCATAAGTACCTTTCGCCCGACCGAGCGGACAATTTCAAGTATTTATAAGTGTATATATTTTTTGCGAAAAAATCAACTGTTTTGCGCTATAAATTTTAATTTCGCCCGCTTCTTCGCCGTTTTTTATGCCGTCGGGCAGCGTTTTGGGCAAAATTTGCTCGTATCCGATTTTTTCGCCGCGCTTTATCGGATAAACGAAATCTTCGCGAATTTCGAGTTTTACGGGCATTCCGTCCTTGGTAAAAGCGACGTAATCGAACTTGTTTTTGTCAACGAGTTTGACGGTATAGTAATTCTCGAACGCGTCTGAAAACAGAGTTTTGCATCTGTCGTATGTTTGAGGACAGTCGAGGAATACGCCCACCAACTGCATACCGTTGCGGGTTGCGCTGCCCACGTAACATTTGCCCGCCTCTACCGTGTAACCCGTTTTTACTCCGTCCGCGCCGTCGTAAGAGGAAAGCAGTTTGTTTTTATTGTACCAAACTATTTTCGTCTTCGTAGTAAGTTCTTCGGCTACGTGCTTTTTTGCCGCCACTATATCGGAAAAGGTTTGATTTTTGAGCGCGTAACGCGCAATATTGCATAAGTCGCGAGCGGTCGTGTAATGTTCGGCGCAAGGCAGTCCGTGCGGATTTTTAAACGAAGAATTGTTCGCTCCGCATTTTTTAGCGGTTTGGTTCATCAATTCGCAAAATTCGTTTATACCGCCCGCCACCGCCACCGCAAGAGTTTCGGCGCAGTCGTTGCCCGAACGGAGCATAAGTCCGTATAATAAATCAAGCGCGGTAAATTCGTCGCCCGCTTTAAGATATACGCTGCTCCCCTCTATTCCCGCCGTCTGCGGGGTTACTTTTACGACTTTTTTTAAATCGTAATTTTCGATAACGGTAAGCGCGGTAACTATTTTCGTCGTACTTGCCATAGGCAGTTTTTCGTCGGAATTATATTCCGAAAGCACCCTGCCGCTATCTCTTTCCATTACTATTTCGCTTTTAGACGGTGATGCTCCCGCCGCAGAAACCCCGCCGTCAAAGTTTATCGAAAACAAGCAAGCGCAAATCGTAAAAAGTAAAATAATCGCTGTTTTTATCTTCATTTTTTAAAATTATTCAAAAACTCTTCGGCGTACTCGAATAACTTGGTATAAACGTTATTTTCCGCGCTTACGAGTCTTACTCCTTTATTTTTGCTCAACAAAAATCCGACGGGTTTAACGGAAATGACCGCCCCGCTACCGCCCGCAAAAGGCGCGTCGCCGCTTTTTATGGTTTTCACTTCGCCGTATTCGCCACCGCCCGTCATAAAGCCCATAGTAACTTTTGTTACGGGTATCACCGTACTTCCGTCGGGCGTGGTAAACGGCTTACCTACCACGGTGTTTACGTCTATCATACTGCCGAGATCTTTCATTGCCGCAGTAGTAAGTTCGCGTATTCTGTTGTCGTTTTTAACTTCCTTTGACATTTTTTAAACTCCCGTATATTTTTTTTATCGTTATTTCAATTAGGCTCAATAAATTAAACGATACCGTTGTGTCCGTAAAAAACGCTTTCGTGTCGGCGTCGGTTAAGTAAATGTCGCACCGATAATCGGTATATCTTTTCATTCCGCGAAGAGCCGAAAAAGTCGCGGCGTTTACCGCGTTTAATATTGCCGCAGTAAAAAATTTCTTTAATTCGTCCTCGCCGCCTATAATCGCGCTCGATTTTATTTTGACGAAATTAAAATGCGTCAATAAGTCCGCGCTGTTTTTGTTCGGCATAAGCGATTTTAATTCCACCGCATACGCTTTTTTATCGCTGAAATGCAGCGCGAGCAAATTTTTCTTTATTGATAAATAGCCCGAATTTACGCGTATAAAACCGAACAAAAATATCGAATAAAACGCTCGTTTATCGTTAAAATCGAGATATAATCGCAACTTAACGGTAACAGGCAAAATAAGCGCGGAAACGGCGCAGATAATCAACGTTAATGCAAGCATCTTAACAAAGTATTACGCCGAATTTAAAAAATATGCAAAAAAAAGACTGCGCGCGGCAGTCTTTTATCGTCGTTTATGAAATTTAGTCTATAACGTCAACTTTTTCGCCCTTTAAAAAATCGGGGACTTCCTCTTTATCGACGGACGGAATATCCTCCTCTTCGGTCGATGCGGCGGCTGTTTCGTCGTTTGCGCTCTCTTGTTGAGCCAAAAACTCGGGGTCTTTGGTTTCGTCGTAAACGTCTTTTTTAAATAAGTAGTTGTCGCCGTCGTCCCCGTGAAGGAGTTTGATTTTGTTCATAAGGTCGTCGTAATCGGGCAACTCGTCGAGCGACGAAATCTGAAATCTTTTTAAGAATTTATCGGTCGTGCCGTACAAAAGCGGCTTACCGATAACGTCCTTGCGCCCTACGACCTCCACCACTTCGAGTTTTAAAAGGTTTTGCAAGGCGTAATCGCTGTTGCAACCGCGAATTTGGTCGAGGTCGAGCCTCGTAACGGGTTGCTTATACGCGATAATGGCGGCAGCCTCCAACATACTCTTTGAAAGTTCGCGCTCCCTTATGGGGTTAAGTACGTTGGCTACGCTCTCCGCGTTGGCGGGGTTTGAGCAAAACTGCAATTTTTTATTGAAAATCAAAAGGTTTACGCCGCTTTCCGCGCCGTATTTTTCCTGTAAACTTTTAGCCGCGTTTAAAACTTCTCCGTCCGTAACTTCGAGTTTTTCGGAAATGTCTTTCACGGCAACTTCTTTGCCCGATACGAATAAGATCGACTCAATTATATTCGCTAAGGTCTCCGACTTCATCGTTTCTGTCCTCCCGTATAGTAATAGTTATGTCGTCGTAAGTACCGCCTTGTTCGACGGTGAGGTATTGTAATTTTAAAAGTTCCAAAAGTGCTTGAAAAGTAGTTATAATCTCGGGTTTTGACGAGTATTTACCGAACAAATCGAAGAAACTGCAAGATTCGCGCTCTAACATCGTGTGCTTTATAAAGTCGATTTTATCCGCAACCGTAAACGAATCCTTGGGAATTTCCTTCTGCTCGTTTTTAATGCGGTTTTCAAGATCGCTCCTTGCTAGCAAATCGGTAAACGCCTTAACGAGTCCGTTAAGATTGAAATCTTTATAGACTATTCTCACGTCTTTCGCCGATTCGTCGGGTTCTTTATAAAACCTGTCCGTCGTTTCGATGTCTTTCAGTTTCTGGCTTGCCTCTTTAAATAACTTGTACTCTTCGATTTGTTGAATAAGCGATTGTTTGGGGTCGTAGTAATCTTCTTCCATCGAATCGTCAAAGTCGAATTCGGTCTGAGGCAGTAACGCTTTGGATTTGATTTCGAGCAAAGTAGCCGCGATTGCGAGATATTCGCTCTCTTTTTCCATATCCATATCGTCCGCGCGGTTTACGTAATCGAGGAATTGCTCGGTTACTTCGGAAACGAAAATGTCTTTAATCTCGATTTCCGCCCTGTTTACGAGAAACAACAGCAAATCGAGCGGACCTTCAAAATTAGAAATTTTCGTCGTATAATCCACGACGGACTCAAAATTTTGCGCTTTTTTGGAATATTCGGTTAATTCGCTTTCCGTTTCGGTTGCGTTTATTTCTTCCGTCATATTATAAGACTCCATAATTTAATAATAAGCCAACTGACTTTATCGGTTATATATCCGACGAAATCTAAAAAATAAAGTCCCGTCGAGTCGCCTATAAAACCTAAAATAAGTATCGCGAGCAAGATATATAAACTGTTGTTCCGTAAAAAGTAATATACTTTGCCGTGTTTTTTAGCCAAAGCGTCGTAAAGACGAAATCCGTCGAGCGGATATATCGGCAAGAGGTTAAATACGAATAAGCCTACGTTTAAATAAAACAAACTTGCTATAAAGTTGCCCGTCAGCGAATTTATATATCTCGCCCATTCGGCGTCTATATAAAGCACGTTCCTGTACAAATAAAGCGGACAAATCGCAAGCGCGAATACTATGTTCGTCAAAACGCCCGCAATCGACACCCATATACAACCCGATTTGTAGTTTTTAAAATTGTCGGGGTTTACGGGTACGGGTTTCGCCCAACCGAATCTTAAAAGAATCAGCATAACGAGTCCGATCGGGTCGAAATGCGCAAACGGGTTAAGCGTGTACCTGCCCATAAGTTTCGGCGTGTCGTCGCCGCACTTCACCGCCGCGTAAGCGTGGGCAAATTCGTGCAAAGGCAACACTATAAGCACTGCGAAAAAACTCGCGAGGTATCTTATCGCGTTAAATAAAATAATTTCCATTGCGTAGATTATATATTATTTAACGAAAAAAAGCAAGAATTTAACGCTTAATCTTCGGTATTTTTAACGCCGATTATTTTAATGGAGGCAACGTCCTGCATTTTTATGCACTCGCCGCAATTATCGCATACTTTAAGCGGGTTTAAATCGCACATTTCGCACTCGCCGCAATCTATGCAGTCGCGATCGTAAAGCACGCACTTTTTAACTTCTTTCTTTTCATTCATTATCGCAAACCTCGTAAGTATTCTAACACTTTTATTAAAAAATTTCAATCAAATAAGCGTATTATCTTATTTTGCGAACAAACGTTTGATTTTTATTACAAAAAATGTTATAATACGCTTATGAAAAAAATACGAATGAAATTAGACGAAGTGCTTGATTTCGTAAGCGAATATTCGGCAAAAAACGGTTATTCTCCGTCCATACGCGAAATTTGTGCGGCTACGGGCATAAAATCTACGGCGACCTGCCATTACTATTTGAAAAAACTTGCCGAATCGGGCGAAATATCCAAAACCGATTCCAAAAAGCGTGCGCTTTCGGTGGTAAAGGATAAAACGGATTACGTAAGCGTGCCTTTAATAGGTACGGTAACTGCGGGAACGCCCATTTTCGCCTATGAAAATCTCGAAGAATACTGCCCTTTACCGATAGAATTTGGCGAAAGCGAAGATCTGTTTATGTTGCGCGTTAAGGGACAAAGTATGGTTGACGCGGGCATTTTAAACGGCGATAAAGTTATAGTAAAAAAGCAAAATACCGCCGAAAACGGCGAAATCATAGTCGCGTTTTTCGACGACGGCGCAACCGTAAAGCGTTTTTATAAAAAAGACGGAAAAATTATTCTTCATCCCGAAAACAAAACTATGTCGGACATCGTTTTAGACGACGTTTCGATTTTGGGCGTGGTTACGGGATTAATCAGGAAATACTAATGGAATATATAGTTATAGATACCGAAAGTTGCACGGGAAAAGGCGACGACGGCAGTTTGTGCAGCGTAGGTTACGCTTTGGCGGACGAAAATTTCGTAATAACCGAGCGCAACGATCTGCTTATAAATCCCCTGCCCAAACGCTTTTCGGTCGGAGATAAAAAGAATTTAAAAAGAACGGGCGTTATGTTTGCTTACACTGAGGAAGAATTCAGAAAAGCCCCCGACTTTAAAAGCAGATACGAAGAAATCAAAAAATTGTTCGACGGCAGAACCGTACTCGGTTTTGCTATGAGTAACGACGTAAAATATATAAACGACGCCTGCGACAAATTCGACTTGCCCCGCATAGAATACGAGTTTACCGACGTGCAGTTTTTATATAAGTTATCTCACCCGAGCGAAAATTCGGTGGGTTTAAAAACGCTTGCCGATAAATACGGTATATCTTACCTCGAACACCGCTCGGACGAGGACGCAATCGTTTCCCTGCTCGTTTTAAAGCGTATGCTTGACGAATGCGGCTGTACTTTTAAGCAATATCTTGCCAAGTACGACGTTAAATTCGGCAAAAATCTTATCGGCGGCAAATATAATTCCTACTCAATGGCGGAATTTCGTAACGAACAAGGCTTAAAAATAAGTAAAAGGCTGCAAAAACTTATTTTTAACGAATATTTGCGCAAACTGCCTTTAAAGCATACGGGCGATATTTACAGTTTTGCTTATTGCGTGGAGAAAAACGAAGTAGACGAATTACGAACCGTAATAGACGCGCTTTACGCGCACGGCGATTGTTTTACCCGCGACGCCGATATTTGTACCGTTTACGTTAAGTGCGGCGAGGAGGAAAAAGATCAAACGCTTGCAAGGCTTAAAGCGACGAGCAAGCGTTTAAAAAGGGTTATCGACTACGATACGCTGAAAAAAGAACTCGGCGTTACCGAAATAAAAAAGTACGACGATTCGCGTTTTTTGGCGTATATTTCGAGAAAACCGAGTCTGTATTAAACCTATAAAACTTTTAATTATTTAAGAAATTATCTATAATTTTGCAAAGTTTTTCATATTCCCCGTCGATTAACGGATAATATTCGACGGGGTTATATTTTTTAAAAAACGTAATTTGTCTTTTAGCGTACCGTCTGGAATTTTGTTTTACTTCCTCAAACGGAAAAGGTTCGCCGTTTACTATCGCGGCGTAAGTTTCTTTGTAGCCTATGCCCTGCATACATTGATTTTCGAGCGTAACGCCGCTTTTCATAAGTTCGCGGACTTCGCCTTCCAACCCTCTTTTATACATATCGTCTACGCGGGCGTTTATTCTTTGATATAAAGTTTCACGTGGTAAAGCGGTCGTAATAATCAGACTATTAAATCTCGGCGTAAGTTCGTCTTTTATATCCGATTTTTTAATGCCCGTAGAATAATAAATTTCAAGCGCGCGGACTACCCTCATAAGGTCGTTCGGGTGTAATTTTGCCGCGGTTTGTTCGTCCACCTTTTCAAGTTCGCGCCAAACCGCCTCTTTTCCGTCGCGCTTTGCCATATCCTCGTATTTTTCGCGTATCTGCAAATTCGCGCTTGCGCCGCCGTAAGATAATTCGTATAAAAGCGAGTTTACGTAAAATCCCGTGCCGCCACAAATAATCGGCGTTTTACCGCGCGACAAAATATCCTGCAATATCGGTAAAGCGAGCCGCTCGTAATCGGATACCGAAAAATCGTCTGTAACGTCCGCTACGTCGATCATATAATGTTTAACGCCGCGTTTTTCTTCTTCCGTCGGTTTTGCCGAGCCTACGTCAAGACGCTTATACACGGATACGGAATCGGCTGAAATAACTTCTCCGTCGTATTTTTTTGCAAGATCAACCGCAAGT
>CAVLAV010000038.1:0-10571 GCA_963660735.1 bacterium | reverse complement strand
CGACTAAAAAGACCTCTAAAAAGGAAGAAACGCCCGCAGAAACGGTTACGGAAAAACCCGTAGAGGAAAAAGCAGCGGAAGTTAAACCCGAGGTTGAAGTTAAAGCGGAAACTAAAGCCGAACCTGCAGAGGGAAAAGCGACGGAAAAACCCGTTGAGAAAGCGGCGGAAAAGGTTGAAGAAAAACCCGCCGAAAAACCTGCGGAAAAACCCGCCGAAAAACCTGCGGAAAAACCCGCCGAAAAGCCTGTAATGGACGAAAAGGCTATGCGTGAGGCTCGCCGTAAAGCCGTCGAGGACGCGCAGGCGAGGGCGCTTGCCGAGGCGAGAGCGAAAATTCTCGAACAAAAGCGTAAAGAGGCAATCGCGAGGGGTGAAGATCCCAACCTCGTTAAACTTGCGAGTCAACAACCGCGAGTGTATACGCCCAACAACGAAAGAACCAAAGTTTACAATCGCGACGGCAGACCCGTTCGCAGGGAATATATTCCGTCCCCCGACGGAAGACGCCCTGCAGGTCCGCGACCCGCAGGTTTGGGCGGCGCGGCTCGTCCGCAAAGACCGTTCGGCGCGGGCGGCTTGGGCAAGAAACCCGTCGAAGTTACTTTCGTACCCAAAGATACGGGTAAGTCGTTCGGCAATAAGAAAAAATCGGGCGAAAGAAGTTACGACGATAAAAAGGCGATTAACAAAAAATCGCTTATCAAAACGCAGGTTTCGGTTGAAGATTTCGACGAAAACAAGAGCGGTTACAGGAAGTTAAGAACCAAAAAGGACAAAAAACAAGATTCTTCCGCACAAACCGTCAAAATCGAAAAAGCCGTTATCAATAAAGAGATCATTCCTATTAAGGAACTTTCCGAAAAACTCGGTATTTCCGCAATAGAAATAACCAAGAAACTCTTTAAAGAAGGAATAATGAAAACTATAAACGATTCCGTGGACTACGATACCGCGGGCGTTATAGCGGCGGATCTCGGCATAGAACTCGAACTTAAACTCGATAAAACCGCCGAGGACGTACTCAAAGAAACCTTCGACGAAAAGGATTCCGCAGATAAACTCGTTAAAAGACCTCCCGTCGTTACCGTTATGGGACACGTCGATCACGGTAAAACTTCGCTCCTCGATAAAATTCGCAGTGCGAACGTTACCGCAACCGAGGCGGGCGGCATAACTCAACACATCGGCGCGTATACGGTTACCGTAAACGGCGAAAAGATAACCTTCCTCGATACTCCCGGACACGCGGCTTTCACCGCTATGAGAGCGAGGGGTGCGCAAATTACCGATATCGCGGTAATCGTTGTCGCCGCCGACGACGGAATAATGCCGCAGACCATAGAGGCTATACACCACGCGCAAGCGGCGGGCGTTTCGATAATAGTCGCCGCTAACAAAATGGATAAACCGCAGGCGAATATCGAAAGAGTTAAACAACAACTTGCCGATCAGTCCGTACTCGTAGAAGAGTGGGGCGGCGACGTTGCGCTCGTTCCCGTTTCGGCTAAAACGGGCGAGGGTATAGATAACCTTTTGGAGACCATTATTCTTACCGCCGACGTTCTCGAACTTAAAGCGAACCCCGACAGAATGGCAAAGGGTGCGATTATCGAGGCTAAACTCGATAAGGGCAAAGGCCCTATGGCTACCGTGCTTATTCAAAACGGTACTTTGCATACGGGCGATAACCTTGTAGCGGGTACTATAACGGGTAGAGTAAGGGCGATGCTCGACGACAAGGGCAGAAACGTTAAAGAGGCAGGCCCGTCTATGGCGGTTTCGATACTCGGACTTGAAGAAGTTCCCAACGCGGGTGATTTGTTGTTCGCCGTGGAACAAGATAAACTTTCCAAACTCGTTGCCGAAGAGCGTAGAAATAAGGAACGCGAGGATATGATTAAGCAATCGCAAAAAGTTACCCTCGACGATTTGTTCTCCAAGATTTCCGACGGCAATCTGAAAGCGCTCAATATTCTTATAAAAGCCGACGTTCAAGGCTCGGTAGAGGCGGTAAGGCAATCGCTTGAAGAGTTGAGTAACGAAGAGGTAAAAGTCAACGTACTCCACGCGGGCGTTGGCGCGATCAACGAGTCTGACGTTATGCTTGCCGATTCTTCCAACGCGATAATAATCGGCTTTAACGTAAGACCCGACAGTAACGCTAAAACGCTTGCCGAACGCACGAAAGTTGACGTCAGACTTTACAGGATAATTTACGAGGCGATTGACGACGTTCAGAACGCTATGAAAGGACTTATCGCGCCCAAGACCCAAGAAATTTATATGGGTAAAGCGGAAGTCAGACAAACGTTCAAGATTACGGGCGTCGGTATGGTTGCGGGTTGCTACGTAGTAGACGGTAAGATTACCCGTAACGGAAAACTTCGTATTTATCGCGACGACGTGATGATTTGCGAAGGCAACGTTAAACAACTTAAACGCTTTAAAGACGACGTTAAAGAAGTATCGCAAGGCTTTGAATGCGGTATTTCGATAGACAATTTCAACGATATCAAAGTCGGCGACTTTATCGAATGTTATCTTATAGAAGTTAAACCCGTGGTGTAATAACCCGTTTGCCGACGCCGAATTTTACGGCGTCGGCATTTAAAAATAAAATAAAAGGAACGCGCAAAAATGAATATTAAAAGGGAAAAAAGATTAAACAGCGAATTTCAGCGCGAAATATACGACATACTCAAATATAAGGTTAAAAATCCCGAACTTACCGAAATGTTCAGTATCTCGGAAGTGGACGTAACCAACGATTTGAAGTACGCTAAAGTTTTCGTTTCGGTTTTTTCGACCGACGAAAATAAGAAAAAAGCGACTTTTGACGCGATAGTGTCGTCGGCGAAATTCGTTCGCGGCGAACTCGGCAAGGTTATGCGCATAAGGACCGTACCCGAACTTCGCTTTTTAAGCGACGACTCGAACGAATACGGCAATAAAATTGAGGGTATTTTAAGCGGAATAACTTATTCCACGGAGAAAGACGAAAATGACGATTAACGAAATAATTGCCAAGTTGTTTTCCTACGACTCGTATTTAATATTTTGCCACGCTCGCCCCGACGGCGATACTCTCGGCTCGGCTTTTGCGCTTAAAATCGCGCTCGAAAGTCGAGGTAAACGCGCGGATATAGTATGCGAAAGCGCAGTACCCGCTAAATTCGACTTTATGCCGTTAAGCGGTTGCGTGCTTTTGCCAAGTGCGGTAAGCGGTAGTTATTCCGCTCACGTGGCGGTGGATTGTGCGTCCGAAAATATGACAGGCGAGGCTTTTCCTTTATTTTCCCGCTCAAAAAATACTTTTAATATAGATCATCACTTATCAAATACCCGTTACGCCGCATATAATTTCGTCGGTGATAACGCCGCCTGTTGCGAGATTATTTACGATATAATAACGCTTGCGGGCGTTAAAATAAGCGACGAGGCGGCAAACTCGCTTTTGCTCGGCATAAGTACCGATACGGGCAACTTTATGCACTCAAACGTAACGGCGAACACTCTTTCGGTTGCGGCAAAACTCGTGGAACTCGGCGGAGATTTACATAATATCGCGTATAACGCGTATAAAAATCAACCGCTGTGCAGGGCGAAACTGTACGCGAAAGTTATAGACGGAATGAGGTTGTTTGCGGACGGAAAAATCGCGATTATAAGCGTTTTTTCAAAGCAGTTTGAAGAGTTCGGCGCGTCGAGGGATATGACCGAGGGGTTTATTGATTTCCCCTTGTCCGTTAGCGGAGTAGAAGTTGCGGTTTCCATTATGGAAAACAAGGAAAACTGCTACAAGGTTAGTTTAAGGAGCAAAGGCAAAGTCAACGTGAACGAGGTTGCGGCGGCTTTCGGCGGTGGCGGACACGTGCTTGCGAGCGGTTGTATGATTTTCGGTTTTTACGAGGACGTAAAAGAAAAATTGATACGAGAAATAAGTTTTCAACTTGATTAAATGAACGGATTTTTAAATTTATATAAACCGTCGGGGGTAAGTTCCGCTTACGTTTTAAACGCGGTAAAGCGATCGACCCGCGGTGAAACCGTCGGGCATATGGGAACGCTCGACCCCTTGGCAAGCGGAGTTTTACCCGTTGCGATAGGTAAATCTACGAGGCTTTTCGATTATTTGTTGGATAAAAAGAAAGAATACGTTGCTACGGTTGCTTTCGGTTATATGACCGATACTCTCGATTTAGAAGGAAAAACCGTATTGACGAGTGAGGTTATTCCGACCGAAAAGCAAGTAAAAGCCGCTTGTGAAAAACTCGTCGGCGAAATTATGCAAGTGCCGCCGATTTTTTCGGCTAAATGCGTAAACGGAAAGCGCAGTTACGAGTTGGCAAGAAAGGGCGTAGCGGTGGAACTACCGCCGAAAAAGGTTTTAATTTCAAAAGTCGAGGTTATAGAAAAAACAGCCGAAAACGAGTACAAAATTAAAATAGTTTGCGGCGGTGGCACTTATATACGCTCGATTGCGCGCGACTTGGGATACGAGTGCGGCTCGTGCGCCACTATGACTTCGCTTATAAGGACGGCGTCGGGCGTGTTTAAAATAGAAAACTCGATTAAAGCCGAAGATTTTATCAATGCGGAAAATAAGCAGTCGCTTTTAATTCCTGCGGACGACGCGGTAGATTTTCCTAAAATAGTTTTAAACGAAGAGCAAACCAAAAGACTTTTTAACGGACTTTACGACGAGTACGATTATGCGGACGGCGTATACAGGGTGTATTCGCCGAAAGGATTTTACGGCGTAGGCGAGGTAAAGCAAGGAAAAATTAAGGTAAAGGCTTACGTCGGCAACTATGAAAATTTATGATTTTTATCAAAAACACGACGAAGAAGAGATTGTCGTTATAGCGGGTTTTTTCGATTGTATTCACGCAGGACATCTCGAACTTATCGAGAGGGGAAAAACGCTTGCGAAAAAGTTAAATGCGACTGCCGCGTTGTTCACTTTTTCTAACGACCCCGCCGAAGTATTCAATCGCGCAGAAGGGCTCGTTTTAACGTTTAAAGAGCGGCTTATAAAACTTGAAAAACATTGTATAAACACTGTAATTACCTGCGATTTTACAAAAGATTTTGCTTTGACTTCACGCGAGGATTTTTTAAAAACGCTTACGAGTGATTTTAAAGTTAAAGGCTTCGTTTGCGGCTACGATTATACTTTCGGATATAAAGCGAGCGGTAATAAGGATTATTTAAAAACTTACTGCGCAGAAAAAGGAATAGCGTTTGAGGCTGTAGACGAAATAGTTTCGCAGGGCAAGAGGATTTCCACTACGCTCGTAAAGGAATATTTATCCGCAGGCGATATAAAATCGGTTAATAAATTGCTCGTAGACCCGTATTTTATCAAAGGAACGGTCGTCGAGGGGCGCAGGGACGGCAGAAAATTAGGCTTTCCCACCGCCAATATGTTATTGCGCGGCGACAAATACAAGATAAAGCGCGGGGTATATAAAACGCGGGTTATAGTGGACGGAAAAGAATATAAAGCCATTACCAACTACGGCACTCAACCGACTTTTAACGCCGATTCGCTCGTTGTCGAATCGCATTTAAAAGATTTTTCCGCCGATATATACGGTAAAGAAATGATCGTTATTTTCGACGATTATATAAGGGATATTGTTAAGTTTTACGATTTATTGGATTTAAAAAAACAACTTGAAAAGGATATGGAGGTGCTAAATGATTAAATTCGGACCGAGCGGCAACGACGAGGAATTTATTGCCGAAAAGCATAAATCTACGGTCGAGGCTGCAGAGTGGTGTAAAAACCGAGGTCTTGACTGGTACGAGTATTCCTTCGGGCGGGGAATAATGCTCGGCGAGGAAAAAGCCGTTGAGATAGGTGAGGCGTTTAAAAAAGCCGAAGTCGGGTTGAGCGTTCACGCGCCGTACTTTATAAATTTTGCTAACGAGGACGAGCAGAAAGCCGAAAATTCCTACGGCTACGTTATTTCGAGCGCGAAGATGATGAAGTTGATGCAGGGTAACAGAGTTATTTTTCACCCCGCGGCGCAAGGTAAGGCGACGAGAGAAAGAGCGGTATCGCTTACCGAGGACAGACTGAAAAGGCTTTGCGATTTAATCTACGCAAACTCGCTCGACGATATTTCGTTTTGCCCCGAAACTATGGGCAAACTCGGGCAGATAGGCACTATCGAGGAGATAACGCGATTTTGTAAGATAGATAAAGTCTATTTGCCGACGATAGACTTCGGACACGTGAATGCCCGCGAGCAGGGAAGCCTTAAAACCGTTGCGGATTATAAAAGTCGCCTCGAATATATGATAGGCGAACTCGGCGAAAGCAAAATGAAACATTTTCACGCTCATTTTTCCAAGATACAGTATTCCGCGAAAGGCGAGATACGACATCTGACCTTTGCCGACACCGAGTACGGTCCGGAATTCGAGCCGCTCGCCGTCGCGCTTAAAGAATTAAAACTCGAACCCGTGGTGGTTTGCGAGTCTGCGGGAACGCAGGCACGCGACGCGCTTACAATGAAAAATATATATAATTCCATTTAATTTTTCACCGTTTTTTTTCGTTTATACGAAGAAAAACGGTTGACTATTTTAAAAATAAATACTACAATAATTTAACTAATGATTATAGGAGATTGGAATGATAAAAAAGTTGGCTAAATGTTTGCGCGAATATAAGCGCGACACCGTGCTGACGGTTTTATGTATGGTCGTGGAAGCGGGAATGGAGGTACTTATACCTTTGCTTATTTCCTTCTTCGGCAAGTGCGTGCAACCGTCTGGCGGAGGTAAACCCGACGTAAACGGTATGATTTTATACGGCTGTTTAATGGTCGGCGCAGCGGTAGTTTCCTTGATTGCCGGTATGCTCGGCGGTAAGTTCTGCGCGAGCGCGTCGGCGGGTTTTGCTAAAAATTTAAGAAGGGATATGTTTGAAAACGTGCAAAAGTTTTCTTTTTCAAACATAGATAAATTCAGTTCTTCTTCGCTCGTTACGCGTCTTACGACGGATATTACCAACGTGCAGTTTGCTTTTATGATGCTTATCCGCACGGCGATAAGAAGTCCGCTTATGTTGATTTTCTCGATAATAATGAGTTTCTTCGTAAGTTCGACTCTTCCCGTGATATTCTTCGTAACCGTGCCGTTTTTGGGTTTCGGTATAGCGATAATTTCGTATAAGGCTATGCCTATTTTCAGACGACTTTTCAAGCGTTACGACGCGATGAACGAGTCTGTTCAGGAAAATATAAAGGGTATGCGCGTGGTTAAGGCTTACGTTCGCGAAGATTACGAGTCTGAAAAATTCGCTACCGTAAGTAACGATCTTGCCAAAGATTTTACCAAAGCCGAGCGTATTTTGGCGTTTAACTCGCCCATAATGCAAATTTGCGTGCAGGGCGCGCTTATCGCGCTCGCGTACTTCGGTTCGCGCATAGTGCTTTTCGGTAACGGCGAACTCGACGCGTTCGGTTTGCAAAGTCTTACCACGTATTCTTTCCAAATACTTATGGCGCTTATGATGATTTCTATGGTGTTCGTAATGCTCGTGATGTCGGTCGAGTCGGCGCGCCGTATCGTGGAAGTCCTCGACGAAAAAAGCGATCTTACAAACCCCGCAAATCCCGTTACCGAAGTTAAAAACGGCGACGTGGAATTCGATAACGTTTCCTTTAAGTATTCTCTCGAAGCCGAAAAGTTTTCGCTCGAAGGCGTAAATCTGAAAATCAAGTCGGGGCAGACCGTCGGAATTCTCGGCGGCACGGGTTCGTCTAAAACGACGCTCGTCAACTTGATTTCGCGCCTGTACGACGTTACGGAAGGCAGCGTAAAAGTCGGTGACGTGGACGTCCGCGACTACGATATGGAAGTTTTGCGTAAAAGCGTTGCAGTGGTTTTGCAAAAAAATATGCTTTTCCAGGGCACTATAAAAGAAAATTTGCGTTGGGGCAACGAGAATGCTACCGACGAGCAACTCGTGGAAGTATGCAAACTTGCGCAAGCGGACGAATTTATAAGTCAGTTCCCCAAGGGGTACGACACGATGATAGATCAGGGCGGTGCGAACGTTTCGGGCGGTCAGAAACAACGCCTTTGCATTGCGCGCGCACTGCTTACTAATCCCAAAGTGCTCATTTTGGACGACTCGACGAGCGCGGTCGATATGAAAACCGACGCGCTTTTAAGGGCGGCGTTTAAAAAGTTCATACCCGATACCACTAAAATAATTATCGCTCAAAGGGTTGCGTCGGTTATGGACGCCGACGAAATAATCATAATGAACAATGGTCGCGTAGACGCCGTGGGCACTCACGAAGAGTTGATGCAAACGAGTGAGATTTACAGAGAAGTCTACGAAGAGCAAAACAAAAATACTCAGACGGAAGGAGGCGACGAAAATGAAAAAGTCTAACGCGCCCCAAAGAAGAGTTGCCCCCGACGTGGGGATAAAATCGCTGAAACGAGTAATAAAGTTACTGTTTACAAATTATAAATCGCTTTTGTTTTTAATTGCCGTAACGTTGGTTGTAAGCGCGGTTGCGGGTTCGATTGCGGGTGTATTTCTTAACAAGATTTACACTCAATTCGATAATGTAAACAGGCACTTGATAAGCAGTAACGATGCGATGAACGAAGTCGTAAAAGTCGTTTTCGCAATGGTCGGCGTTTACGCGGTTGGTTGGGTATCGACGACGGTTATGGGTCAGGTAGGCGCGGTGCTTACTCAAAAATTCCTGCGCGATATGCGTAACGATATGTTTGACAAAATGCAACGCCTGCCCATTAAATATTTCGATCGTAACACTCACGGCGATATAATGAGTACGTATACGAACGATATAGACGCGCTCCGTCAACTCGTATCGCAAAGCGTTCCGCAACTTTGTTCTACCGTCATAACGCTCGTTACGCTCACCGTGCAAATGCTTTATTTCAGTATTCTGCTGTGGGTTCTCGTCGTGGTCGGCGTTGTGGCAATTTTATGGATAACCAAGCAAATAGGCGGTAAAAGCGCGAAATACTTTATGGCTCAACAAAAATCCGTCGGTCAGGTCGAAGGTTATATCGAAGAGATGATGAACGGACAAAAGGTCGTAAAAGTATTTTGCCACGAGGAAAAGGCTCTTGAAAAATTCGATTCTTTAAACGACGAATTGTTCGACGTTTCCAACAAGGCGAACGCGTTTTCTAATATGCTTATGCCCATAATTCATAATATCGGCAACGTAATGTACGTCGTTTTGGCGTTTATCGGTTGCGGAATTTATATCGGCTCAAACGGCAGCGGCGTAAATCTCGGTTTTCAGAATTTGTTCGATACGGGCAGTATGCTCGCGCCGCTCACTATACCCGTGGTAGTATCTTTCCTGGGTATGGCTCGTCAATTCGCTAACCAGATGGGACAAATATCCAACCAGATAAACTCGGTCGTAATGGCTATGGCGGGTGCGACGAGGGTGTTTGATTTGCTCGACCAAAAGCACGAAACCGACGATGGTTACGTAACGCTCGTGAACGCCGAATACGACGAAAACGGAAATCTTACCGAGAGCGAAAAGCGCACGGGAATATGGGCGTGGAAACACCCCCACAGTGCGGACGGCAGCGTAACTTATACGCTGCTGCACGGCGACATCGTTATGGACGACGTGGACTTCGGTTACGATCCCGACAAAATCGTTTTGCATAACATATCGCTTTACGCCAAGCAGGGGCAAAAAGTGGCGTTCGTCGGCGCGACGGGTGCGGGCAAGACGACTATTACGAACCTTTTGAACAGGTTTTACGATATTGCCGACGGTAAAATCCGTTACGACGGAATAAACATAAACAAAATCAAAAAAGCCGATTTGCGCCGCTCGCTCGGTATGGTTTTGCAGGATACCAACTTGTTTACGGGTACGGTAATGGACAATATCCGTTACGGCAAACTCGACGCGACCGACGAAGAATGTATCGCCGCGGCAAAACTCGCGGGCGCGGACGACTTTATAACTCGTCTGCCCGAAGGTTACGCAACCCCGCTTAACAACAACGGATCAAACTTATCGCAAGGGCAAAGACAACTTATTTCCATTGCGCGCGCGGCGGTTGCCGATCCTCCGGTAATGATTCTCGACGAAGCGACCTCTTCTATCGACACGCGTACCGAGGCTATCGTTCAACGCGGTATGGATAAACTTATGGAAGGCAGAACGGTGTTCGTTATCGCGCACAGACTTTCCACGGTAAGAAATTCCGACGTGATAATGGTGCTCGATCACGGCAGAATAATAGAACGCGGAAATCACGAGAAACTTATTGCGGAAAAAGGCGTTTACTATCAACTTTATACGGGCGCGTTTGAACTCGAATAAAAAAATAACGCAAATATATTGAAATTTTATATAAAAAACGTTGAAAAATTTCGGCGTTTGGTATATAATTAAAGCAACGAGAAAATATATTGAGGAGATTTTATGGACTCTATCAAAAAAGGTTACGAATATGCAAAAGAAGTCTTTGCCAAAATCGGCGTAGACGTAGACGAGGCAATTAAGGTTTGCGACTCCACGCCTATAT
>CAVLAV010000037.1:0-10574 GCA_963660735.1 bacterium | reverse complement strand
GAATATATTTCAAGCCTGAAACTTTATCTGCAATCGAAAGAATGCAACCTTTCGAGAGAAGTTATGGTTCTCGGTATGGAAGACGCGGTTTCGTGGTGCGAATGTCCGGCTTGTAAAGCGTCGCCGTCGAAAGTTTATGCGGAATTTATCAACGCCGTTTCGGAAGCGATTAACACCGAAAGAATTGCTGCCGGTGAAAAACCGATAACTTTCCTTATGTTTGCGTATTACTATACTTTAGAGCCGCCGGTCGGCGTAGAGTTCGGCAAATATTCCGGCGTAATGTTTGCTCCCATAAAAGCGAGATTTTCTTTAGGGCTTGAAGACCCCGAAAATGCGATGTATGAAAATGCATTGAAAGGGTGGAAAGCTTTGACGGATAACATTTACGGTTGGATATACAACGCCTATTTCGGACAGACGTTAGTTACTTACGACACTTTCGGGGTCTTGAAAGAAAACTATAAGCTGTTGAATAAATACGGCGTTAAAGGGCTTTACGATCAGACGGAGTCGTATATGGCTGTTTCGACGGCGTTCGGCAGACTAAAAGGTTATCTGCAATCCAAGTTGTTATGGAATATCGATGCCGACACCGAAGAACTTACCGATAAATTTTTCTCAAACGTATATGGTTCTGCCGCAGATACGATGAAAACCGTATTTGAAGAAATGCGAGCGTACTATAAAAAATTATATGCGGAAGAAAACGTTTTTAAAGGGCAAACAGGTAAAAAAGATAGCGATAAGACCAAATATTCGGAAGGCTCTGTGGATTACACGGTAAGTTATAAGAGTTTGCAGGCGGGCGGTTCTAACAGAACCGAATTTAAAGGCAAACTCGAAAAGTGGATTTCGGCTATGAAAGGCGTTTCGGTTTCCGCCGAAATTGCAGACAGAATCAATCTTGAAACGCTTCAATACAGATATTTGTATATCACGCTGTACGGCGAAACCGATTCGATAACGAAGTCCGAATTCAAGGCGGATATCGAGTCTTACGGTATAAAATATTATAAAGAAGGAAAGCCCGTCTCCGATTTATGGACGAAATGGGAAATGTAAAAATATTTGAGGAGTAAAAAATTATGAAGTATACGTCACCGTCAGTAGAAGTAATCGTTTATAAAGTCGTTGATATTATTAAAACTTCCGGACCGGATCCGGCGGGAAGCGATTTTTATAACGACGTGTTGACCATTAAAGAGTTGAACTAATCAAGTTCGCATGGCGCTGAATTTGTAAAATCGGCGTCAAGAAAATCGTATTAAACGAATAAAAAATCCCGACGGGTTAAACGATGTTACCCGCCGGGATTTTTCCGTAAAGATACGCGTTTCCGATTATACTCGGTTCGTCGGTATTCTCCTTATAGAAGACGGCGTTCCGCCCGTGATTTTCTTGAATAATCTGCAAAAATAAGGCGCGCTGTTAAAACCCGTTATTTCGCAAATCTGTTCTATCGAATAATCGGTGGTTAAAAGCAACGTTTTTGCGTATTCGATTTTTTTTATATTGAAGAAATTATTTATAGGCATTCCGTAATGCTGTTTGAACGTTCGGCAGATATAACTCGTCGAGTACGGATATAAGGCGACTATTGCCGAAACGCTTTCTTTAAATTCTTCGGGCGAAGAAAGGTGTTTTACTATTTTTTTCAACCAATTAGGAGAAGCGTCGGTTTTATATTGTTTAAGAAATTCATTGATTATAGTCGTTACGATCATCGCTTTACTGCGTTCTTTAAATTGATCTTTCGCCTGTTCGGAGAGCTGTTGGCACGCTTGTTCTATCGTATAAATTTCATCTACGTTCAAAGTCATGGACTGCGTTTTTTCTCGCTGAAATACGGCGTATAAAGAGCAGTCGTAAACGGAACATATTTTTTTGAAATATTCCGGGTTTATAAGTATGTCGCGATGTAAAAAATCATCCGATTGGTTTATAAAATAATGCTCGTCTTCTGGTAACAGTATAAATGCGTTGCCCACGGATATTTTTGAATGGGTGTCGTTTAAAACGTGCGTTGCCGAACCTTGAATAACGAAAAAAACTTCAACGCAATCGTGCTTATGGGGCAAAGTATTTTGTTTCGGCGTTATTTGCGATAAAATATTATCTGTGGTCAGTTTGCTTAATTGTAAAGTTTTTCGCGGCGCCTTTATTATATCCTGCATTTTTATCTCCTAAGACTTTTTGAAGTATTGTTGGCGGAATTCCTGCGGTGTAAGCGAGTGTTTCTTTTTGAAAACCATAGTAAAATAAGCGTGGCTTGTAAATCCGCACATAGACGCTATCTGAGACACGGAGAAATCCGTACTGGTAAGCAGATGTTCGCTTGTCTTTATTCGCGTGGAAAGCAAATAATTCTTTGGCGTAAGCCCCGTTTCTTCTTTGAATTTCTTAGTCAGGGTATTGTGGTGTACTCCGTATTGCCTGGCGAAGTCGGCAATGTTGACGTCGATATTATAGTTTTTTGATATATAATACTCGAATTCCTGAGTGATGCTCGAATATCTTTGCGTCGTACCCGAACTTATTTGATAACCTAATTCCGTGAGAATCAAAACCATTAAACTATAAAAACACGACAAATTAAGCGCGCATAACTCTTCGTTTTTATATACGGTTACGCTTTTATACGCGTTGAACAGATAACCGTTTAATTCGTCGAAAGAGTTTCGTCGTTTTAAAATGATAAGATCGTCTTTTTTATCGGGATAATAAATGCAGCAATTCAGTTTTATAGAGATATATTTGAAGCAATAATAATCCTCGGGACTTTTGGCGGAACGCAAGCCTTTTTCGGTATGAGATATGTTCGGACTTATAAAATACAGATTGCCGAACGAACAATCCGTTTCGGTTTCGTTGTAAACGAGTTTCCCGAAGTCGTTCTGAGGAATTATCACTTCGGTATACGGGTGGGAGTGCATAAGCGAAGGCTCGTCGGTAAGCGCCGTATATCCGAACGATATAATGTTTGTCGATTGAGTAAGTCCCGTACTGTTTTGCGGAAATAAAAATTTATAGAACATACGTAAATTATACCATTTTTTTCTCAAAGTGTAAAGTGAAAAAATAATAGAATTAAATGAAAAATATATAGAAATTAAAACGTTGTTTGCGGTATAATATATATGAAAATATAAAAAACGGAAATTCACAGGGGGGTGTCCTTTTATGAACGGCAATGTTTCGGTCGTTTTTCGATTGCTTGCAAGTCGTAATCTTATTTAAGCGGCGTAAAAAAATCCGTAACGTATCTATTTGTTGAAAAATTTATATATATTTATGAAAATTTTATAGAAAATAAATAGCGTATAATGCTAAAATATATCCGACGACTAACGTCGGAAATAAAAAAGTAAAAAGAGGAAAATAAGAAAATGAAAAGAACGTCTAAAATTATTTCGTTGTTGCTTGCAATAGGGCTGACGTTTTCGCTTGCCGCGTGCAGCGGAAAAAATAACGGTGCAAACGGTAACGGCGGCGCGAAAGACGGTAAGACGATTACCGTAAAATCTTTCGAAGCCGGCTACGGCACGACCTGGCTTTATAAAGTCAAGGAAAAATTCGAAGAGGTTTATAAAGAAGAGGGGTATAAGGTGAATATTTTAAAGCCGGATAACTCTCTTAAATCCGCGGCGGCGCTTGCCGATATGCGTAACTCCAAGAAAACGGGCGTAGACGTGTATTTCGTGCAGTCGGTTGCCGTCGCCAACGCGATAGACGAAGAATACGGATCTTGCATAACCGATCTTACCGATATGTACGATTTGCCGGCGATTAAGTTTGACGGAACGGAAGAAGACGTGAAAATTTCCGAAAAACTTTCGTCCACTTACGACGCGAGCGTAAAAGCGGGCGACAAATACTATTCTATGCTTTGGGCAAGTTCGCCCAGCGGACTTATCGCGAATACGAAAGTTCTTACAAAATACGGTCTTACGCTGCCCAAAACGACCGACGAATTATTTAAATGTTTTAGCGTAATCTGGAACGGAACGGATACCATAGGCGGTTCTTCCGAAACGAAAGTGTATCCTTTCGCGTGGGCGGGCAACAACGCCGTAGGTTATGCGTTGTATTCTCTTTATACCAACCTCGGTCAGATGATCGGTCAGGATGGTTATAATCAGTTTATGTCTTTACAACAGGGCGCAACCATTACCGAAGACGATATTAAAAACGGTAAAAATATGTATAAAAACGACGATATATATACCGCGCTCGAAATAATGATGAAGGAATTCAACACCGAAACTTCCTGCCCCGGGTCCGCAAACAATACGCACGATAAGGCCCACTTCAATTTACTTAAGGGAAACTGTGCGTTTATCCCCGACGGCGAATTTTTCTTCCGTGAAGCAATGGTAAATTATTCCGATTTAATCGGAGATATCTCTTTCCTTAACGTTCCCGTAAACTCCGAATTAGGTGTGAAACTCAAACTTGACGGTACCGGTAAGAACAGAGAAAAATGCGACGAGATTTTGTCTTATGTTATCGGTCTTATCGATGAAAATAAGACGACAGAACAAATAATAGTTGCAGTCAGTAACGATTTAGACGCCGAAGTAACTGCGGAACAAATTGAAACGATAACCGAGGCTCGCGCATGTTATTACGAAAGAAAAGACCATAATGCCTATATTACGAGCAGTTCGAACGTTAAAGATATAGCGAAGTTATTTTTGAGGATGGTAGCTTCTGACGATTTCGGAGATTTGTTCAACGAAACGGCTTACGCATATGCTCCTTATTCCAGAAATAACAATAACGAATCGGAATATTCGTTTGTAAACGATTGTTTTAAAATCGTTAAGCGCAAAGGCGCGTGGGGCGTCAGCAATCTTGACGCTACAGGGTTAAGACTTGCGGCTAACATTTCGCTTTACGCACCCTATGGTCCCGAAATAGCGAGGAGCGTCAGCAATACCAAGTGCAGATTCGATACCACTAACAGTGCGGACTTTATTAAAGTTAAAAACGAAATTATAGAGACCGTAAATTCTCAGTGGGCGGAAAAAATGAAAAATGCGGGGTACAATGTTTAATTCTATAAAAGGTCGTATAAAAAGTAAATATACGATGGAAGACAGAAAGGCTTTCGGCTTTTGCTATCTGCTTCTTTTAATTCCCGTGGCGCAATTCGCGGTATTCTGGGTTTACGTCAACTTCGATTCCGTGATGATGGCTTTTCAGGACGGCTTCGGAAATTTTACGTTTGACAATTTCAAGTCTATATGGCAGGCTGTTGTAGACAAGGATATGTACGGACTGAATCTCGTCGGTATCTTCAAAAGGACGATTATACTATGGACGAGCGTAAACATAATCTGCACGCCGCTTATCATGCTTTCGACCTACGTTTTGTTCAAGAGGATACTCGGGCATTACGTTTTCAGAACGATATTTGCGATTCCCGGCGTACTCGGCGCGATTATCTGGACGAGGCTTATGACGTTTATCGTCAGTCCCGAAGGTCCCATTCTCGTTCTTGCGACGAAAATGAACCTTAATATCCCGGAAGAAGTGCTTCATAACGGACTTATCGCCAACGATATAACGGCTTTTCCGACGTTGCTTGCGATAAATATTATACCTAACCTTGTCGCATGTAACATAATACTTACCGGCGCGTTCAGCAGAATTCCGCCCGAAGTATTCGAAAGCGCGGAAATGGATGGGGCTTCGTTTTTAAGAACGTATTTTCAGATAGCCATACCTCTGGCGTGGCCGACTATAGTCGTCAACCTCGTGTCCTCGTTTGCGACGATATTCACCGCGGACGGCAACGTGTTCCTTTACACTATGGGACAATACAATACGGCGACTATGGGGTTCTATCTGTATTATATGGTTTACAGAATTTCCGAAAGCGCGGCTGCGGGCAATACGGCGTTCGGCTATCCTGCGGCGGTCGGCGTAACGCTTACTTTAATGACTTTGCCCGTTATACTCGGCGTCAAAAGGCTTCTCGAAAGGTTTAACGGAGGCGTAGAGTATTGATATGATGAAATTAAAGAAAAATACTTTATTTTACCGCGTTTTTAAACACTTTGCGAGAAGAGATAAAAGTCAGAATATAACGTTTGCGATTTATTTCGTAATATTTCTGATATTCGCGCTTATGTCGCTTTATCCCATATACTGGTGTTTTATCAACTCGATGAAATCGCTTTTCGAATATATGGATAATCCGATAGGACTTCCTTCCGCGTTCAGTTTAAAACACTACGCAATGGTGTTTGAAGAGTTTGAGTGTGCGGGGCAGAATTTCTGGCAGATGCTTTTCAATTCCTGCTGGCAGACCTTCGGAAGTTGTTTTTTGAACGTTGCGGCAAGCGTGCTTGTCGCTTACCCTATCTCGAGATACAATTTTCCCGGTAAAAAGTTTATCTACGGAATAATCATATTCAGAATAACCATACCCATCGTCGGCTCCGCCGCGGCGCAATATAAACTGTTCAGGGATCTTAACATGCTCAGCAATCCGGCTTCGTTCTGGATGGCATGGCTCGGCGGTTTCGATATGGCGGCGCTCATATTGTACGGATATTTTTCGGCAATCAGCAAAACTTATTCCGAAGCGGCATATCTTGACGGGGCAAACAGATTGCAGGTATTGTGGTATGCGGTTCTTCCGCAGGCGGTACCCTGCATAGTTGCGCTGTTTATCAATCAGGTAATAGGTAAGTGGAACGATTATACCACTCCGCAACTTTATCTGAGAGAATATCCGAATCTGGCTTATGGTTTGTATGTGTTCGAGGGTGCGGCATTGTTTGTAAAAGACGGTAAAACCGTATATTTTGCGGCGGTTATTCTCGCGGCGATCCCGCCGATTATATTGTATACCGTAGGACAAAAACTGATGCTTGAAAATATGTCTGTAGGAGGACTTAAAGGTTGATGAAAGGAAAGATGAGGGCGTTGATTTCGTTTTTCACGTGTCTTGTTATGGCGTTTACGCTTACGGCGTGCGGCTCGCGTGATTCCGTCAAACTCGAAGCGAAATTCAACGACAAGAAGATCGACAGTATACTGTTGACAAATATGATAAACTTTACGGACTTCGTAGAGTACACCGACGGCGCGGACGTAAAAATTATTTACTCCACACCGACGAAGAAAGATCTCGAAACAACCAGTATGTATTTTCTGACCGAAGAACTCGGTGTGCATAAATTCACGTTTAATTTTACGCTCGGCAAACAAAGCAAAACTCTCGAATGTGAAATAGACGTTGTAGCTCCGGCGCCGGAAATCGACGCGAGCGAAAGTTCATTGTTTTGCAGAACCGGCGAAACGGTTGATTTTGACGAAGTTATCCGCAGAAGCGGAATAAGGGTAACGCCCGTAAATCAGGTCGATTTTACGTTTAAATATGTCGAATATATCGATGAGACTATTTCCGTGGAAAATTACGATAAAAAGGTCGAAAAAACCGATTTTGCCACGACAGATAAAGAATATACGTTTGTAAAAGCCGGCAGTTACAGATTTTATATCGACGTAAGCAATAAATCGGGTACTAAAGAAGCGATTATTTCGGCGTCGGTTTTGGATAACGGCGGCGATTTACCGATAAAAGACGTTAAAGTTTCAGGCGTCATATTCGGTGAAAACGGCGCAGTTAAAGTTATGCAGGGCAGAACGGATTCGCTGTCTTATATAGCAAACGATAAACAACTGACCGTCGCTACGGGCGAGTTTTATAAGACCGAAGTCGAATTTAAGGGCAAGAACGCTCCGCAGATATTGTTTTTCGCGGACGAAATCGGCGGAAATATGACTGCGGGCAAAGGAATGCTTATCTCGTTGGAACAAAGCACGCCTTTAACGGCGGTAAGGGTTTACGGTCCCGACAGACTTAACAGTAAAATGATGCAGAGACTTAACAGTTTCGGCAGAGCTAATTTACAAGACGACAATATATATAAATGGGTAACGATAATTACAAGAATATCCGATAAAAAAGTTGCCGTAAAATGTATGCTTTACTCCAAAAACAACGGCATTTACGATCAGATCGCCAAACTTGACTGGTTGCCTATAGAGTATAGTGACGAATCGAAAGGTTATACCGAATTCTTGGGGTCGTCCCAATACGGCGACGTGATATTCAAATACAGTGCTCCCGTAAAATGCGATAAGGAAGGTAATTCGTTATGAAAATAAGTTTTAAAAAGATAACGTCGTTATTGCTTATATCCGCGCTTTCTGTTTCGACGATTTTCGGTATCGGTTGTAAAGGCGGCGACGAATCTTCTTCGGGCGGCGGACAAAACAACGAATATTTCAAAAATGCTCCGGACTATTCTTCGTCCGATAAGTCGATTTCTTTGTATACTTACGCTCCTCCGGGCGACGGTATATACACGATAGACGGCAAACCCTACCAGATAACCGATGAAGACGGAAAACCCGTTACTTTTCAGACGGTAGAAAAATATCAGGAATATAAAGACTGCGGTTTCGACGTTATAATGTTTCAGGGCGACGACCCGTACAGAGGTGAAGAGTTCGGAACATCGCATATAAAAGATCTTCTCGATATGGCGCAGGAAGTAGGGTTGAAAGCTATAATGTTTGATTCCCGACTTCACAATCTTTCTCAGAGCGAAACCCCGATCGTCGGGGAGGGTTGTACGATTACCGACGCAGATTACGTCGGGTATATCAAGGCTAATTCTTTGCCCGTTGCTTATGACGGCGACAAGGTAAAGACCGAAACTCAGGAAGATTTTAACGCTTACGTTGCGTACTGCATGAAAGATTATTCTCTTCATCCCGCGTTTTACGGACTTTTACTGCGCGACGAACCCAATTACAAGATGTTACCCGCACTCGGCGCGGTAATAAAGGGGATAAAGTCGGTTAAAGCCGATTGCCTTGCACAATGTAACTTATATCCGTTGAACGACGGAAATACCTATCAGTTCTATAAACCGGGCGCTACGGCGGATACCGTGTTATCCTCATATAAATGGTATATCGAAGAATTTCTCAATCAGACAGAATCCGATTACGTTATGATGGACAGTTATCCGATGACGATAGAAAACGGCGAATCTACTATAAAAGGACTGCACCTTAAAGGCATGCAACTTATAGCCGAAGTGTGTAAAGAGAGAAATACGGACTTTTATATGGTCATTCAGTCTTCGTCCTGGTCAAACAACGGCGTAAGAAAAACCAGAGCCGTTCTTGAAGAAGATTTGTATTGGCAATGGTATTCCTGCCTCGGAATGGGCGTAAAGCAGATATCCTACTTCACATACCAGCGGAAAAGAACGAACAGAACCGACGGAGAGTTCTTTGACGACGGAACTTCTTTTATAACCAGCAACGGGGAGAAAACTCCGCTTTACACATGGGCAAAAAACGTACACGAAGAGATGCAGGGACTTGCAAAAGTGGTGCTTAACTTCGATTACGTCGGCTTAAAATCTTATGTCGGAATGCCCGAACCGTGTAATCTCGGATTTTTACAAGGTCTTAACGAAAGCGATTTTAATAAAATTACCGACGTTACGACGTCCGAGTCTTCGGTACTGCTCATTGCGGAAATGTATGACGCATCCAAAAAGGTTTACGGTTATATGATTATGAATATAGCCGATCCGCAGTCAAAAGCCACCCTTACGGCAGACGTAACGTTTGGCGGCGGTAAAGCTGTAAGCGTGTACGGCGGCGGAAAAACCGAACAAAAACTTTTGAATAACGGCGTTTATAACGTTACTTTGACTGCTGGGCAAGGGGTATTCGTTATACCGTATTAAATCGAATAATTTCGGCAAAATCAATAAGCCGGATTATATAATAAAAGTTTTCTGTTATCAAACAGAAGGAGGAAAATTTATGAAAACAAAAAGGGTTAGTTTAATCGTCGCGTTTGCGCTTGCGTTTTGCGCGATGATGGGAGCGTTGTTCTTCAACGCAAACGTTGCAACGACGGCGAAAGCCGACGACGCCGTTCCCGAAAAGATGGTAGTCGCGGTTAAAAACGGGGCTTGGGCAAGTCAGATAACCGAAGGCGGTGTGGATTTGGCAAACGTATCTGCGTTCACCGATAAGTCTGCAATTACTACCGTCAGTTACACGGGAAAAGCGGAAGACGATAAGGGTAATAAAATAGACCTGAAAGTATTATGGGCTAACGCAGCGACGAATAAAGTCGTATTCAGATTTCCTGCGTCCGTAGAGATCCTGGTGGTAAGAAGTTCTATGGAATTCACCGTCAGCGATACTACTGCCGCCGCTCCCAAGACGATTTCCTTCGAAAAGGATTTTTATATGACTTTCACGCTCGATTCGGGTAACGTTGCCTTTAATTACAACCTGAAAGAACTTGAAGAAAAGAACGATACAACTTCTAAAGCGGCGGTAACGCTCGGTAAAGGCGCGTGGGTAGGCATTCAGAAGTTTAACGCCGGTAAAGAAAACGAATACAGCGTGGTAAATCTTCAGATGAAATACTGCGGTTGGGAAGGTTTCGCCATTCCCGAGGCAAGCGGTTCCAAAGAAACGGGCGTAGTTTATAAAGGCGCAAAGATTTTAACCGC
>CAVLAV010000036.1:0-10713 GCA_963660735.1 bacterium | reverse complement strand
GCCGACCTCGGTTATATAATACTCGTTTTTAACGAAAGTACTTACGTTTATTTGCTTATCGCCCGTTTTGGTATCGTCCAGAAAGCGAAAATACCACTTTGCGCGTTTATACGGTATTGAAAGATATATTACGGAAAATATCACCAAAACCACGCTCAGCGCGCAATTTATGACGAGATATAAGTTCTTTTTATTGATTATTTCTTGCGTGGACTGATACGGTAATTGCAAAAACAAAACGAACACGACCGTAAACGCAGCCACGAAAACCGCAAGCACGGCAAAATAGATTGCAAGAAGTTTCTTTTTTAATTTAAGCGCGTTGTCGTAGTCCGCGTCGGTGTATAAATTAACCATTTTACTCCTTATTTCGTATAGAAAATTATTCCTATCGTGTTGTAACCGCAATGGCTCGTAACCGTACTGCCCGCCGTCGTTTCTATAATTTCCTTAAAGTCGAATTCGGCTTTAATTCTTTCCCTAACCAACTCTACGAGCGCGGCGTCTGCAGGACTATGCGTTATAAACACGCGGGTATCGTCGTAATTGCGATATTCCGCGGCGGTATCGTGAACGTATTGCGTAAGCGCGCGCTGCATACTGCTACCCATATACTTCTTTTTGACCGTAAGCGCGCCGTCGCTTATAGCGATAGACGGGTGTATTTTAAGGACCTTGGACGCGACCAACGCCACCGAAGAACATCTGCCGCCCTTATGCAAAAATTCGAGCGTATCGACAACGAAAGAAATCTGAACTTTTGTCTTACTCTCTTCGATAACTTTAACCGTTTCTTCCAAAGATTTGCCCTCGGCGAGCATATCCGCCGCGCGGAGTATTTGTATACCCTGCCCCGAAGAAAGCGAATAACTGTCTATAACCGTAACGCCGCCCACGGTTTCCGCCGCGGCGCGTGCCTGATTTACGCAAGACGAGGCTTTTGACGATATGCAAAAATGCAATATTTTATCGCCCTCGGCTTTAAGACTTGTAAAATACTCTTCGTACACGGCTTGTCCTATCGCCGAAGTTTTCGGCAAAGTACCCGTAGACTTAACGAAGTTTAATACCTGTTCGGCGTTTACGTCAACCGTATCGTGATATTCCTTGCCGCCTAAAATAATCGAAATAGGGCAAATTTTAATATCGTATTTTTTAATTATTTCAGGGGTAAGATCGCAAGTGCTGTCGGAAGAAATTATTATTTTATCCATATAGTTACCTACCAAAAATTTTTCTTATAGCGTTACTCGTCCTTTGGGAAAAGTCGAAATACCAAGAGTAAGAGTGCCTGTTATTTATCGACCACTCGTCCACCACGCCTATTACGTCGCTTATTTTGCGCGTACCTATTTGCCGTGAATCGCGAGAATGTTTACGGTTATCGCCCATAAAATATACCTCGCCTTCACCTACGACACATTCTTTTACGTCTTCTTTCGTTTCGGGCGGCACATAAGTAGTTCCGCCGTTATTTTCGATCGGAATCCAAGTTCCGCCCACGTTATCCAAATACCGTGCGTAAGGCTCGTCTATTTTTTCAGCCTCGGTTTGTCCGCTTTTTTTTCTGTAAACTTCGCCGTTAAGGGTATAAATCGTATCACCGGGCAAGCCTATGACCCGTTTTATATAATAAACCGAAGAATCTCCCGAGCCGCTCGTGCGGACTATTATTACGTCGCCGTAATTTATATTATGCGTTTTGCGCATAATCAGCCAGTCGCCGTCCTGCACGGTAGTTTCCATAGAAGAACCGCTTACCTGCACGGGTGAAAAAACGAACGCTTTAAGCGCGGTAACGGTTATCAATAAAATTACCGCTATGACGAGTATTACGTCGGCGACCGATATTTTATCGTCGGCGGGGCGTTGCCCCAAAAGCCGTTCTCTGCAAATATTCGTCATACCTACACGACCAAAACGTTATTTATCAAAAATTTCGACTCCGACTTTATGCCGAGCGCGATAATTCCGCCGTAATTTTTAACTGCAAAACCGACTTCCGACTTAAATTCGGTTATTTTAACGAGCGAATTTTGCCATAATTTTTCGGCTTTAAACTCACCCGAATAGGAATATTCTTTGATTTCGCCGTTTAAGTCGAGTTCGTAAAGCGTAAGTTTTATGACCGCGTATTCCTCTGCGTAAACGTCGAATTTAATAAGCGAGTTTTCGTTTAAGCAAAACTTATTTTCTAAAAACGCGTAACTTATAAGCCCGTCGGGCGAATATACGCCGTTTATATCGAACGCGCCTTTTTTCAACTCGATTTTTCTATTTAAAAACGTATTGCCGTCGCCGTCGTTTTCGTCCTTAAAACAGATGCCGTCAAGACCGTTTTCGCAAGAATAGACGAGCCTGTGGACGAACGATTTAACTTCTCCGCCGCGCTTGCACGCCTCTTTACTGCTTAAAGCCGCGCCGTTTTCGTACTCTACCCGACAAAATGCGAAAGTCCGCTCCGACAAAGGCGTATACTCGAATTCGTATTCGCCGTTTTCGTTTTTGCGCATATCGTAAATTTTCCAAGTACGGAAAACCGACTGAATAACGCCGTCGTTCACGGCAAGTTTTACCGCCGCAATTTTTTCGCTGCCGTCGGCGGTAACGGTAAAGCGCAATTTTCCGTCTTTCTCGCTCACCGTAAGTTCGGGGTTTTGCGGCAATTTCGTGCCGTCCTCGGCTAAATACTCGGATAAAAACGAGAACACGTCTTTTTCGGACTTTTCGTCCAAATGCGCGTTATACCCGACGGAAAAATCGTAATAGCACGGAACTTTTTTATCTATTCGCGACAAGGTGTCGCCCGCGCGGTCGAATTCCATAAACTCGCCGTTGGTCGAGGTTAAAAACAGTACGGGAATTTTTATATACTGTGCGTAAGCGTGGGCGTCAACCGCCGCAACGTACTTTTTAAACGACTCGTCCCTTTCGGGTTCGGCGTCGTCGGCATATTTATATTCGTCTTTATAAGCCGTCCACCCCGCGCCGAAGAGCGAAACGAAACAATCGACTCTTTTATCGAACGCGACGAGTTGCCAACCTACGTTAGCACCCGTTTTGTCGCCTATAACGCCTATTTTTTTATAACCCTTGCTTTTAAGAAAACTGACGGCGTAACGAGCGACCGAAACCCACTCGTACCAACAAGTTTCTTTCGCGCTTTCGTCAACGAAATCCTTATGCCGTCCGCAATTTTCGAGGTTGGCGTAAGATACGCTTTGAGGATATTCGGTATGATTTTTAAGTTGATTGCGTTCGCCGTACAAATCGACGCTTAATACCGCGTAACCCGCGGCGACGAAATCTTTAAGCGAATCGAAACCGATAGTTTCGTTTTCGCTCGAAAGGTACAAAAGCGCGCCTTTAACCGTTCCGCTTTCGGGCACGGAATAAAAACCGTATATACGGACGCGCTCGCTTTCGATTGCTCTGCCCGAAAAATACAGTTCCGTCATCACCGTGTTTTCGACTTTTATCTTATTTACTTCCGCCTCTTTTAGAGGCAGTCCGTCGTCGAAGCCTTCCCACAAAGAAGTCGGCGTTAAAAAAGCGTTTTTAGTAATCATATTGCTCCGTCGAAATTTACCACCGAAGTGTAGTCGGATATATTATACACTATTTCTCGAAAATTTGCGAGAATTAAACGGCAAATTTTGAAAATATTTAAAAAATTTTTCGCGTAAAAATGCAAAATAGTCGCCAAAGCGGATAAAAACACCATATTTTGTGTTTTTATTTTTCGCACCCGAAACGACTTGATTTTTTTTGCGAAATGTGTTTTAATATTGCGTGCAACTATAACCACTACGGAAGAATTATATGTCGTTTTGCAGTTTTTCAAAAGAATCGAATACCAACGCGTTTACAAGCGTTGACAATAAATTTATCGGAAGATACCTTCCCGAGGCGAGCGGCGACGCCGTAAAGGTATACCTTTACGGTTTGTACTTATGCTCTTCGGGCGAAGAAATAGATATTAAAAAGTTCGCCGAGGAACTCGGAATGGAGCAGTCGGCGGCGATAGAAACTTTCGCTTTTTGGGACGAACTCGGTCTTGTCAGCGTTATCTCTTCCGACCCGTACACGGTTAAATATTTACCGATTAACGCTTACGCGCGCAAGAAATACGATTTGGAAAAATATTCCGACTTTAACCGCGCGTTGCAAGCCTTACTGCCCGACCGAATGATAACGACGAACGAATACGCCGCGTATTTTCAGTTAATGGAAGAGCGGGCTATAAAACCCGAGGCGATGCTTATGATAGTCAAATACTGCGTAGACAGGAACGACGGCTCGATAGGGTTCAGATACATACTGAAAGTCGCCAACGATTTTGCCGAAAAAGGCATAACCACCGTAGGCAAAATTGAAAAGGAACTTTCCGACTTTTATTCGCGGTCGGACAATCTCGACGAGATTTTCGCAAAGATTTGTCCCAACCGCAAGCCCGCCATAGAAGATATCGACCTTATAAAAAAATGGCTTAACGATATGGCTTTCGATAAAGAAAGCGTACTACTCGTCGCAAAGCAGACCAAGGCTAAAAACCTGCAAAAAATCGATCGCGAACTTAAACTTTTGTTTGCTAATAAAAAGTTCTCCGTTTCCGAAATCAAAGATTACTACAAGGACAGGGCAAAAAACACCGAACTCGCGTATAAAATCGACAAAACCCTTTCTTTATACGTGGAAGTAGTAGACCCCGTGGTGGACAACTACGTAATTCCTTGGCTTAACAAGGGTTACGACGAAGAATCTTTATTGCTGATAGCCAACTACTGTTTTAAGAAGAACAGACGCTCGCTTGAAGAAATGGACGAAACTATCGGCAGATTGTACGAAAAAGGACTTATAACCGTTACTTCTATCGCCGACTACGCAAAAAGCGTTGCCGCAGACGACGAATTTATTAAAAAACTGCTATCTTCCGCAGGACTTAACCGCAAACCCACCGAGTGGGATAGAGAAAACCTTAAAACCTGGCGCGGTTGGAATTTTTCTGACGATATGATTTTAAAAGCCGCCGAAATAGCAAACGGAAAAAACAATCCCCTGCCCTATATAAACGCCGTGCTTTCGGGGTGGAAAACCGACGGAGTGTATTCGGTAGATAAAATTCCCGCGCAAAAAACGACCGCAAACAAGAGCGGCGCGTTTAAGTCGCGAGAATATACACAAGCCGAACTCGACAGTCTTATAGACGACATAGACGACGTCGAATTTTAACGAGGTAATAAAAAGTGGCTTTCGAAAGTTTATTAAAAAGAGAATTAGATTTATATTATCAACAAAAACGCCGTAAAAGCGAGGCGCGGGCGAACGCTGCAAAAGAAAGACTGTATTCCGACGAGAATTTCGTTTCCGCACTCAACGCGTACCGTTCGGAAAATTTCGAGTACAGCAAGGCAAAATATAACGGCGACGAAAAAACCGCGCTTACGCACGAATCCAACGCCAAAAAGTTAAAAAGCGATTTGCTTGCGGCGGCGGAAAAATCGGGAGTAAAAAAGAGCGATTTAACGCCCGAATACGACTGCAAACTTTGTAACGACACGGGTTTTTTGAAAAACGGCGAAAAATGCCCGTGCTATAACCGCGCGCTGAAAAAAATAGCCTTCGACGCGCTCGGAATAGAAAACCCCGACCTTCCCTCGTTTGAAAACTCGAAATACGAGGATAAAAACGGATTGAAAAAAATTTACGACAAAATAAAAGTATACTGCGAAAAATTTACGCCGTCAAGCGCGAAAAACATAGTTATAAGCGGCGACGTAGGCACGGGTAAAAGTTTTCTTGCGGGAGCGATTGTAACTCAAGTCGAAAGAGCGGGTTACAACCCTATTTTTATAACCGCACAAAACTTAAACAACGTATTTTTAAAATATCACACCGCGCCGATAGACGAAAAATCGCTTTATTCATCCCTGCTTTGCGACTGCGACTTGCTCGTAATAGACGATTTGGGTTGCGAACCGCCCTTTAAAAACGTAACGAACGAATATTTGTTGATGGTGCTTTGCGAACGCGCGGCAAAATCTTTGCCGACGATAATCACGACTAACCTTTCGCAAAATCAACTTTTGGACAGGTACGGCGATAGGGTGCTTTCCCGTCTTAACGACAAGCGTCGCGGCAGTTTTATAGAAATCAAGGGCGAGGACTTGCGCCGACTTAAATAGCAAACGACGCGGGATTGCAATTTTAATGCAATCCCGCGTCGTTTTTTTACATCACTTCGTTATATTGATCGTCGTCCAAAATGCGGATAAATTCCCGCACGGCGAAGGAATGTTCCTCAACCTCGCCTTTTATTATAACGCCCGTCGCACGGAGCGGCATCGACGGCGAAACTTTAATTTCGTGCAACTCGCCTTTTTCAAGTTCGTCTAAAACGTATCTTTTCGGCACGCAGGCAATGCCCAAGCCGTTTTTAGCCATTTCCACGAGCAGTTCTATACTGCCCGCCTCGAACTCGGGAACGATTTTTATTCCCATAGTGTCCAAAAAGTCGTTTATCTCCTTCGTGGTGGAAGTGGACTGATCGAGCATTAAGACGGGCAAATTAGGAATTTCCCGTAAAGGAATAATTTTTTGGAATAAATCTTTAAACTTATCCGAGCCGACGAAAATATCCTCAATTATACCCGTTTGCCCCGTTAAAATAACGTCTTTATCATAAATAGGCAGGTTTACCATACCTATGTCCGCCTTGTCGGATTTAACGAGTTCGAGCGTTTCTTTCGTGGTACTATTTTTAAAAGTTATGTTCACGTTGGGGTACAGGTCGTGATATTTTTTTATATACCGCATTAAAAAGTGCGTAACTATGGTGTCCGCCGCGCTTATTCTTATTTGCCCGGTCGCAACGTTCCTGCTCTCTATAAAACTGTTTTCGGCGGCGTTAAGCATTTTTATCGCTTGCGAAACGAGTTCAAACATTTGCTTACCGCCCGTATCTGTGAGTTGCATTCCGTGGCTTACGCGGGTAAAAAGTTTACCGCCGAGTTGTGTTTCCAACTGTTTTATCGCTTGCGAAATTGCGGGTTGAGAAATATGAATTTCTTCCGCAGCCTTAGTAAGACTGCCGCACTTTGCAACCGTATAAAACACTCTGTATAAATCGAGATCTACCACTAACTTACCTCCTCGGTGAATACGCCTCGCGGCGCGTTTTATTTCATCTTTTACCCCAACCAAGCCCGAAAACGGCTACTTTCCTACACAAAATTTACTGAAAATTTCCTCTATGACGCTCTCACTTGCGGTTTCGCCGCTTATTTCGCCGAGCGCGTCCCACGCGTCCTTTATATCTATCGTAGCAAGGTCTGCGGTGTTTACGCTGAAACCTTCTATTGCGGAACTTAACGCCGCCTGCGCTTTTTTAAGCGCGGCAAGATGTCTTTCCTCGGTAAGGAAATCGGCGTTTAAATCTACGCCTGCCGAAAACGACTTTTCAAAAATTAAATTTTTAAGTTCGTCTATTCCCTCGCCCGTCTTTGCCGAAATAACCAAATCGGCGTTTAAACCCGTTACCGTGCCTTTATCGCACTTATTCGCCACCACCACGCGCGGCAAATCTTTGGTAAATTCGAGCGCGCCGTAATCTTCATCGGTAAGCGGCGACGAGCCGTCTATAACCGATACTATAATATCCGCTTGGCGAGCCGCGTTTTCGGCTCGTTTTATGCCGACCGACTCTATTTCGTCGTCGGACGATCTCACGCCCGCGGTATCCGTAAACAAAAATTTTACGCCTTTAACGTCGATTTCGCCTTCCACCGCGTCGCGGGTAGTGCCCGCCGTGGGGGAAACTATGGCTTTGTCGTAATTCAGCAACGCGTTTAAAAGCGAACTTTTACCCGTGTTGGGTTTGCCGAAAATAGCGACTTTTACGCCCTGCTTTATCTTTCTGCCCGTACCGTAGCGCGAAATCGTTTCGGATATTTGCGCAAGCACGGTTTTTAACGAATTTAATATTTCGTCGTAATTGTCCTCTGTTACGCCCTCTTCGGGGTAATCTATGCCCGCGTCGATATAAGCGAGCGCGTATTTAAGTTTGCCTTGCATTTCGCGAACGAGCGCAGTAAGTTTTTCGCGGTACAAATAATATCCCGCTTTAACCTCGCCTACGCTTTCGCTGTTAATCATATCCACCAAGCCTTCAGCCGAGGCAAGGCTCATTTTTCCGTTTAAAAACGCCCTTTTGGTAAACTCGCCGCGCGTCGCAGGTATTGTGCCGAGATCTAACGCTCTTTTTAAAATGCCGCGGGTTATCGCCACGCCGCCGTGGCAATGAAATTCCACCATATCCTCGCCCGTGTAAC
This sequence comes from bacterium, assembly GCA_963660735.1. Taxonomy (GTDB): domain Bacteria; phylum Bacillota; class Clostridia; order Christensenellales; family Borkfalkiaceae; genus UBA10281. The sequence goes on along the minus strand of CAVLAV010000036.1, from coordinate 2,383 downwards.
TTTTGGGCGACTTGAAATACACGCACATACCGAAGTCAGTAAAATCGCCGCCGTCGATATTGCCCACGTACATTTTATACGGCTCGAAATCTTTAACCGCGGTTTTTCCGAGCGGTTTAAACATTTTTTCGGCTATTTTAAGCGAACCTTTGCCGCTCACTCTTATTATGGCTACGCCGCCCACGCCGGGCGCGGTGGAAATAGCCGCTATATCGTTACTCACCGTATCACCTTAAAACAAATCGTCCGTATCGTCGGTATTGTCGCGCTTATCGCTCGTATTGCTCGTATTTTGCGTGTTTTTATGCTCGCCGAAATCTGCAAACGGATCGCCGTCGTCCTTTTTGGAAAATTCCGAAAACGGGTCGTCCTGCGGTTTGGAATTATTATCGGCGTTACGATTATAGCCGTTGTAGCCGCCCGCGGGAGGATAACCGTAATAACCGTTTCTTGCCCTTACGTAAGCGACGTACTCGTCGTAATCGACGGGTTGACGATTTCTGTTGACGAAAAGGAATATTGCCGCAAGGAAGGTACTCGTCGTCAAAATATATGCTAAAACGTTAAACAAAGTATACCTGCGATTTTTTGCGGGAACGTAAGCCTTATAAACGTTGGAATAGGCGAACAAAACCGAAACCACGAAAGTTATTTGCGCCAAAGACGACAACAAATTTAAGAAAGTGTACCCCGCCGACGAGGTGAAACTTTCTTTAGTTAAAGCAACGCCGCTAAATATCTGTGTAAGCGGACTTATAGCAAAACAAATATCGGTTACGATTGACGCCGCGACTTCTACCGAAACGCTGACGAGCGCGACGAGGTAGGCGTATTTGGTGCGATTTGCATATTTACTACCCGTCTGCAATTTACCGAGCAAAACGTAACACGCAAAAGGAATAAACGCGAGATAAGCGCAGTCTATATTGCGGTTTTTAGCCATTTTATATAGCGCAAAGCCACGGAAAAAATACAGCGCCGCATAAGCCGCAACGTATTCGGCTATCATTACGAACATAAACTGAACGTAACCGCTTGCGGTAAGAGTTTCCGAAGTTGCCTCTGCCAAAACGACAGCAAAATTATAAAGATTTACTAAAATTTCGTATATCATCTTTTCTCTCCGAATCAGATAAACATTCCGATAATTGATATAAGCGCGCCAACGCCGAGCAAAATATAAGTTGCCAAGGCGTTGGACTTACGGTTAAGCCTGCGATATTTGCCGCGAATAAAAAACTTTCTTTCGTCGGGCTCGCCCTTAAATTTGAGTTGAGGAGCGTTATCGCTCGCTACCAACGCGGACTCGTCGCCGATTTTCACAGCGTAATACTTTTTAACCGCGTATTTATCTTCCTTTTTAATGCCGTTAAATTCCCGCTTTTTATTATCGGCGTAAAACGACGCAAAATATACTATCGAAGTAACGAGGCACGCAACGCCGATTAAAACCGCCGCCGCCCGAGCCGCCGCAAAAATTCGCGCGCCCAAAAGCGTTTCGGCTTGAGTTTCAAACACGAGCGCATAGCCTATGGAAAACGCGTTGTTGAAAAAGTGCATAAAGCAGCCGACGAACCTGTTTTTGGTAATCATAACGACCGAGCCTATGGCAAGACCGCCGAAAAACTGCAATATAACCTGCGAGAAATTACCGTGCATAAGCGAGAACGCCGCCGAAGAACAGATTACTGCAAAAACGCCGCCGAACTGTTCGAGTCCGCGCATTATTATACCTCGGAACGCCATTTCCTCGATAATTGCGGGGAAAACAGTCATTACGACGAGATAACACACCGCAAACAATCCGCTTAAATTACTGTAATGCTCTTCTAACCCCGTACCGACTTGCGTCGAAGAAAAAACGAGGTTGCAGTCGTAAGCAAAGTCGGAATGAACGCTGTAAAAGAGCGTCATTATTCCTATTATGCCCGCCGCCCCCATAAGTGCCTGAACGCAATCCTTTTTGGAATTATATCCGCCGCCGTTAAAAGGGTTAGTCTTGGTAAACACCGAAACGCCGAGCGCGATAACGAAAATTATCGCCTGCGACAAAAGCGTGTTTACGAGCATATACGCCAAAGTATCGAAGGCGTACAACTCAATCAAAATATCGCGGAAGAACGCCGAAACCAAAACGGGAACGACGATAAACGACGAGGCAAGCAACGCGAAAGTTATCGCGGCGGTAACGCCGTTTACCCTGTTGGGATTATAAAGTTTTTTAGGGTTTACCGATATATCGCCAACCGTTATCTGCCTTTCGTTTTTCATTTATCTCCGACCGAATTTAATTTGCCTTTAAATATTATACTGCGCGAGCAAATTTTTAACCATAGCCGCAATCTCTTCGGCGGCTTTTTCTATCGCGACTTCGCCTTTATAC
>CAVLAV010000035.1:0-10838 GCA_963660735.1 bacterium | reverse complement strand
GCGTACTTTTTCAGGGGGATTGCCGCGGTCGCATTGATCCCTCGCAATGACAAGTAAAAAAATAAAATAAGTGAAAAAATAAAAAAATTTTCTTTACTATATAAAAACGCTTGCAAATTTTGATTTTCGGGTTTATAATATTAGCAGTTAAACAAAACGAGTGCTAACACTCGTAAAAATCGTTTGCTAACGGGAGATGAACTATATGAAAAGTTTTAAAACACAAAGTAAAAGAGTTCTCGATTTGATGATAAACTCTATTTACACTCATAAAGAGATATTTTTAAGGGAATTGTTATCCAACTGTTCGGACGCTATCGACAAACTTTACTTTAAAGGAATGAAAGAAGGGTTGTCTGGGCTTACGCGCAGCGACTTCGCCATTGAAATTACCCCCGACGAAAGTGCGAGAACGCTTACCATAAAGGATAACGGTATAGGTATGACTGCCAAGGAACTCGAAGAAAACCTCGGCACTATCGCAAAGAGCGGCTCGCTCGCCTTTAAGGAAGAAAACAAAGACCTTAAAGAAAACGACGACGTTTCGGTTATAGGTCAGTTCGGCGTAGGTTTCTATTCGGCGTTTATGGTTGCCGACAAAGTGGAAGTGCGTTCCAAAGCGTTCGGCTCGGACGAGGCTAACGTGTGGACGAGTACGGGTACGGAAGGCTACGACGTAGCCCCCTGCGATAAAGCCGACAGAGGTACGGAGATTATCCTTCATATCAAAGCCGATACCGACGACGAAAAATATTCCAACTTCCTTCAGGAATACGAAATTCGCAACCTCGTAAAGAAATATTCCGACTATATTCGTTACCCCATCAAAATGCAGGTTACAAAATATAAGGAACAGAGCGAAGAGGACAGAAAAGCGGGCAAGGAAAGAGAGAGTTATAAAGAGTGGGAAACTCTTAACTCTATGACTCCCCTCTGGAAGAAGAACAAAAACGAAATCACCAAGGAAGATTACGACAAATTTTATAAGGACAACTTCTACGATTACGAAGATCCGCTCCGCGTAATTCATACTTCGGCGGAAGGCGCGGTTACTTATAAAGCGCTCCTTTATATTCCGTCCGCCGTACCGTATAACTATTACGGCAAGAACTACGAAAAAGGCTTGAAACTCTACACCGACGGCGTGCTTATTACCGACAAATGCGCCGATTTGTTGCCCGATTGTTTCAGTTTCGTAAAAGGTTTGGTCGATAGCGAACTTACGCTTAATATCTCGCGTGAAACCATTCAGCATAACCGTCAACTTCAACTTATCGAAAGCAATATCGAAAAGAAGATTAAAAACGAACTTTTGGATATGCAGAAGAACGACCGCGAAACTTACGACAAATTCTTTAAGAATTTCGGACTTCAACTTAAATACGGTTTGTATTCGGGTTGGGGAATGAACAGGGAATTGTTGCAAGACCTTATAATGTTCAAGTCCGTCAAGACGGATAAGTACGTAACGCTTAAAGAATACGTTACGGATATGAAAGCGGACGACAAATTTATTTATTACGCGTCGGGCAAATCGGTTGCGGCGGTCAAGGCTTTGCCGCAGAGCGGAAAGGTTCTGGACGACGGCGCGGACGTGCTTTGCTTTACCGACGACGTGGACGAGTTTGCCATAAAGATGCTCGGCGAATACGAGGGCAAACAGTTTAAGAACGTTTTAAGCGAAGAGGTTTCGGCAAGCAAAGAGGACGACGAAAAGACCGCCGCGGACAAGGCTTTGCTCGATAAAATAAAAGAGCATTTGGGCGACGCGGTAGGCAAGGTTAAAATTTCCACCGCCATTAAAAATCACGCGGTATGCCTTTCTTCGGAAGGCGAGGTTTCGCTCGAAATGGAAAAAGTTCTTTCGGCAATGCCCAACGCCGACGGCAACGTAAAGGCGACCAAGGTTTTGGAAATAAATTCCGATCACCCCGTGTACGCCAAACTTAAAGCGGCGTTTGAGAAAGACCCCGAATCGGTAGCCGACTACGCGGACGTTTTGTATCAATCCGCAAGGCTCGTCGCGGGACTTTCGATAGAAGACCCCACTGCCGTAACGGATAAGTTATTCAAACTTCTCGCTGAATAAAAATTTAATTTGCGCCGTTAATCGCCTTATATAAGGCGATTAACGGCATACTTATAAAAATGAAAAACAAAAAGAAACGAAACGTAAGACTTTTATTTTCAAGATTTACGATTATTGCGCTGAGCATAATTTTGCAAGCCGTGCTTATGTGGGTGCTGTTTTACGAACTCGCAAGCAGGCTGTGGTGGTCGTCTATCGTGGGGTATATCCTTATGGGCGCATTGCTCGCGTACATAATCAATCGCGATAACGCGGCGGTGTATAAACTGCCGTGGATTATAGTGTGCCTTTTGTTTCCGTTTGCGGGGTGTATGTGCTATTTGACTTTCGGCAATTTAAAATTGAGCCGTAAGCAGATGCGCAAATATCGCGCGATTTATAACGAACATCACGAGGCGCTCTATAATCAAAAAGCGGTGCTTGCCTCGCTCGAGAAAAACGCGCCCGATAAGTGCGGAACTTTCAAATATTTGCGCAACGCCACCTCTTTGCCCGTGTTTGACGATTCGCGCGTAACTTATCTCAAAACGGGCGAGGAATATTTCGAGCAACTCTGCAAACAACTTTTAAAAGCCGAAAAGTATATCTTTTTGGAATATTTTATTATAGAAGAAGGCGCGATGTGGAACGGCATCCACGAAATACTGCTTAAAAAAATCGAGTCGGGCGTTAAAGTCTACCTTATGTACGACGACGTGGGCAGCGTTTTCAAGGTTTCGTCGGGTTTTTATAAAAAATTGCGCGCCGAGGGCATAGACGCAAGAAAATTCAATAAATTCGTTCCCATAGTTTCCATTTGTCATAATAACCGCGACCACAGAAAAATCGCCGTGATAGACGGCAAAGTGGCGTTTACGGGCGGCGTTAATATCGCGGACGAGTATATAAACGTTACGCACCCTTACGGCAGGTGGCTCGACAGCGGAATAATGGTCGAGGGGACTGCCGCAGACAGTTTCGTAAGACTGTTTATACAACTTTTCAATATGAGCGGCAAGGAACTTGCGGAGGACGATTTTATTTGCCCTTCGCACGAGAAATTCGGCGGGGACGGGTTTATTATGCCGTTCGGCGATTCGCCCGCGCCCGTAACTTACGAGCATATAAGCGAAAAAACTTTTATGAACGCGATTTACGGCGCGAAAAAATATATTTACTTTGCCGCGCCGTATTTCGTCGTGGATAACGATATTTCGGACGCGCTTATAAACGCCGCGCGCCGAGGCGTGGACGTAAGACTTATAATTCCCGAAAAACCCGACAAAAAAACGATATACGTGCTTACTCGGTACGGTTGTTCTCGTCTTTTTGCCGCGGGCGTTAAAATATATTTTTATCGCGACGGTTTCATTCATTCCAAAACTATGGTCTGCGACGGCGAAATAGCCTTTTCGGGGTCGGTCAATCTCGATTTCAGGTCGTTCGTGCATCACTTCGAGTGCGGCGCGGTGTTTACCAATAAAGACGCGATAAGCGTGATATATAACGACTTTTGCACTCTTTTCGACGAGCAGTGTATAGCGGCGGATAAACGGTCGCTAAAACTCAATCCCGTGGAAACGGTTATAAAATATTTAATGACGCCTTTCGCCCCGCTCGTGTAAAGTTAAAGTGTCATTGCGAGGCACGAAGTGCCGAAGCAATCTCCCGGGAGGGTGGAGGTCTACGGAGTATATGCTCTGTACTTTTTCAGTGGGATTGCCGCGGTCGTTTCACTCCCTCGCAATGACAGTATAAGTAATACGATAGTTCGGTGGGATATTTCGCTACGCTCAATATGACGGAACTTCTTTTGCTTCCTCCTTCGGGGGAAGTGGCGGCAAAGCCGCCGATAGGGGATTTTGCGCTCAATATGATGTAAAAAGAAAATAAGATGATTGCGGAAATGCGGACGATTTTTTTGCTTATGCAAAAAAATTCGTCCGTTCCGTTGCCCGCGCAAACGAAAAAAGCCTCCCGAAGATAAACTTCGGGAGGCTTTTTCGTTGGAGCGGGCAACGAGAATCGGACTCGCAACCGAAGCTTGGGAAGCTCCTATTTTACCACTAAACTATGCCCGCATATATCGGGTCGCGTATCTCACGCAACCCTACCTCTATATTTTACTATATTTGCCGTAATTTTACAAGCGTTTTGGCACTCGTTTTTAAAATTAACGGTCTTTTTTCTCGCTTTTATTGAATTTGCCTATTATTTCATTTACCGAACCTACGTAGGCGAAAGTCCCGGGGTACTTGGATATTATCGCCGTAAACTTTGCTATTTGCCTTGGGTTGATTACGCAAATAAGCAACTGTTTTTTTCTATGCTCGAACATTCCTTCCGCAGGGGTAATGGTAACGCCGTGCCCCAACTGCAAAATAATTTCCTTGGAAATTTCCTCGGCGTGCTCGGTTATAACCTCGAATTTAAGCGCGGATTTAGAGCCTTGCATCATACGGTCGCATACGTAGGTCGTGGAGAACAGGAATATAAGCGACAAAAATACGGGAATAACGTCCTCGCCGTAAACGAAGAAGGAAATTGCCATTATCACGCAGTTTACCGCGAATATCATAGACGCTACGCTTTTATGCGGATTCTTTTTTTGGATAAGCGCGCCGACTATATCCGCGCCGCCCGTGGACGAGTTGACTTTAAGCGACAACGCCAAAGAAATGCCCGTAAACGCGCCGCCTATCACCGCCGATAATAATCTCGTGCCTGTATCGCTTACCGTGCCTTCGCCCGTTATGCTGAACTTGTACGCAGGGTCTATAACGTTATCCAAAAGCAACATCATCGCCGCCATAAGTATTGCGGTGCAACCTGTTTTTATGGTAAAATCTTTGCTTAAAATCTTCCAGGCGGGTATAAGCAGCGGCACGTTGACTATAAGGAAAAAGAAAGAACTGTAATCGAATTCGGAAGTTTTTTCCGTTGCGCCTACTATATATTTGACTATCGCGACCACGCCGCCCACGCCGCCGGGCGCGAAATTGCAGGTGGAAACGAAATAGTGAAACCCTACCACGTAAATAAGCGAAGATAAAAAGACGAAGAGCGAGTCTTTAATAAATTTGCGTTTTTTGTTTTCGGGTTTGATAAAATAATCTTTTTTTATGCCGTATCCGTTGTCCTCGCCCGCGTCGGCGACGACCGCAGAATCGTTATCTTCCATAGTAATACCTCACGGAAGAATATATTAGCATATTTTAAATTTAAAATAAAGCGTTTTTAGTGAATTTTATGAATTTTAGGCGAGTATTTTAATTTGAGGAGATAACGCCCGAAAAAATCGGCGGCTTTTCGGTTTTCTAACGACGGTAGACGAGCCTTTTCTAAAACTCTCAAAATAGTAGAGTTGCCGAAAAAAAGGTGGATAGAGGGTCGTAAAACTTTATAGAAGGAGTTTGAAACTCTATATATAATAATGGTTGTCAAAAAAACGCCGAAGTCGTAAAATATAACAGTGAATAACGGCGAATAGGGGTAAACCTTACCACCGACGCCGAAAAAAACGGTTATAAATATGAAACTACATTCGATAGCGAGTTTTTTCACTCACTGGACTAAAAAGAAAATAGCGATTACGGCAATATCGACGCTCGCTCTGGCGGGTACTTCGGTAGGCGCGTATAAAATTTTGGGTAACGGCGGCGGTTCGGGCGGCGGAGATCTTCCTTTGCCTCTTCCTGAACAAGTGTCGGAAATAGACCCTCGTCCCGAAGGCACGGTTGCCGACTACCTCGACAGCAGAGAAAACCTAATAAACAACGCCAAGGTCGCCGACGACGAATTAAAACGCGCGGGCAGTTTCAAGTCCGTTTCGGAAGGCACGACGAACGCCAAAGCATTGTTCGTCAACGTTCCGCAGGGCATTTTCGCCGAGCGTGAGGTAACTAAAAACGCCGTCTATAAAAAATCGGTGAGTAAGTCGAGCGTGGTGAGCGTGGGCGAACAACGCTTCGTTTACAAAAACAATTATACGTACCGCAAAGCGGCAAAAGTAAATTCTCTTTCGGACGTAACTTGGGGAGATTCGGTCGTTACCCTCGATAAAAACGCCTTTTTAGAGCGTTACGGCAGCGACGCGAGCGGACTTACCGCCTACGTGATAAGCGACGAAACGGTTATCGACTGCACCTACGAATACGACGAGGCGAGCGAACTTTATACCTTTACCTATACGCTCGATAACGAAAAATCGACTTATTACATAAAGCGCGAAATGATGACCAACGCAAGTTCCAAAGTCGCGCCCGAATTCAGTAAAGTAAAACTCATAATCGAAATGGACTCGTTATGGCAGGTAAAAACCCTGACCACCGACTGCGCTTATAAAGCCACCTCTATGGGTATGACCGCCGATTGTACCGAGTCTGTTAAAGAAACTTTCTCGGATTTCGGCAGATATAAATCGGTTAAGGACTTGCCCGAGTACGAATTTTTCTCGCCGTATCTCGTCGAGGACGACGACAGCGAAAACGGCGGCTCGAACGGCGGCGAAAATACGAGCGGTAACGAGGAAAAACCCGAACCCACCGCTATGGACGCGTTGACGGGTATGTTCGCACCCTATCTCGGCGGCGAAAAACTCAACGCAAGCGCGTATATTTCGCAAGGAAATTCCGACCCCGTAAAAGCCGATATAACCGCGGCTATAAACTTGGAAGACCTTAAAGCGACCACGGTAAGTGCGAAAATAGGTAAGGCGGGCGTAAATTACGCGGGCGGCAAAATAGGGCTTTATTACGGCGATTTTAAAACTTCGCTCGCCGTGGACGACGATATAATTTCGCTTTTCGGCAAACTGTCGGGCGGGAGTTTCGACAGCGTAAAATTCGACGTGCAAAGTCTGCTCGGCGGCGCGGAAATAACCGTCTCGGGCGAAGATTGCAAGGTTACTTTGCCGCTCGATTTAGGCAAAATAAAAATAACCGCCGCGCTCGAAGGTAAAATTACGGACGACGGGTATAGCCTTACCCGCATTACCGCCGATATAGGCGAGGTGGGCGTAAAACTCGAGATAGGAGATAAAGAGGTAAAGACCGAGGACACGAGCGACGCGCCCGACGCAAAAGACCTTTTGTTGAGCCTTTTAAACGAAAAGAGCGCGTTTGAAGCCGAAATAGGCGGCAAAAAAGTAAATTTAACCGTAGACCCCGTGAATAAGGCGATTAACGCGACTTTCGGCGATTATACCGCCACGCTTAAAGGCGGCGTGATTTACTTAAATGCGGGCGAAAACAAGTTTAAGATAGATTCTGCGCCCGCGCTTGCGGTTATAAAAGAGAAATTGAGCGAGAGCGGCGCGTTGCCGAAACTTTCGCTGACGGATATAGCGGGCGTTTTGGGTAAAATTCAGACGAGTACCGCAAACGGCAAAGTCAGCGTAAACGCCGACTTTAACGGCGTGAGCGTGGCGATAGCGTTTGCCGACGAAAACGGAAAGTTAAAACTTGCCGATTTAAACGCGGATATAAAGGGCGCGCTTAAAATAAATAAGTCCGAGGCGGTAGCGGAAATTCCCGCCGATTTGGACGATTACGCCCCGTCGCCTCTGAACGATTGCGCCGAAGATCTGCTCCGCGCGGCAATAAATACTTTAAGCGGAGAAATCGGCTTTAGGTTAAGCGCGAAAGTCAAAGGCGTAACCTTAAACGGATTTGTCAAGGCGAACTTAAGCGAGAAAACCGCCGCTTTGAGCGTGCAAAAACTTTTCGGCGCGGATTTAAGCGTGGAAATAGCCGAAAACGCGGCGTACCTGTCTTACGGCAAAATAAACCTTAAAGTAACTTTCGACGGAGCAAAGAGTCTTGCGCAAAAATTGCAGGCGACGATAAGTAAAATCGTTCCGTCTTTGGGTTCGGCTTTGAACGGCGTGGACGTTAAGTCCGTGATAAACGGCGTTTTGTCGGGCGCGACTTGCGAAAAAACTCAAAACGGCTATATGGTTTCGTTTGGGTTCGACGCGGGCGAAAAGCGCGTTAATATCGCCGTAACGACTGCGGATAACGCGATTAGCGGCGTTTCAGTCGAAGTCGGCGATACCGCAATAAACCTTGACTTGAAAAAAGATATAGAGATAACTTTGCCCGATAAATCGAGCGCTTGCGACCCCGTTGCGTTTATCGAAAAAATCGCGGGCAAGATAGAGGAATTTTATTCCGCAAACGCTTACGAAATATCTTTAAACGGCGCGCAGATAACTTACGGCGACACGATAGCAGAGTTAAGCGGAACTGTTTTAATTAAGCGTAAGGACGGCGGCGCGGATATTAAGGCGACCGTGCAGGCGAAAGTGAACGGCGCAAACCTTGCAGAGGCCGAAATAATAGCGATAGACGACAAAGTCTATTGCAAAGTAAACGGCTATTCGTTTGCGTTTGCGGTCGGCAAAGAGCAAGACTTATCTAAATTTGAAAATATCGCGCTCGTTCAAAAAATTCTTTCGTTTATAGACGGGTTGCGCAAAACCGACTTTGCGAATATAAATTACGGCGAAATAATCAAGTCGCTTAATTGCGACGAAAACGGTTTGAGTATAAGCGCGGACTTGTCGGCGTTTAAACTCGGCGGCGGCGTAAACGCCGAAATAGTCGTAACCGAAAACGGCGTTGAATTAAAGATAAACGGCGTAACGGCGGGCGAATTGTCCGTAAACGCGGATTTGACCGCAAAAACCGCCGATAACGCGAATATCGCCGTCCCCAAAGATTATACGACTAAACTTACGGTTAAGTTGGATAAGGACAGCAATCTTTACGCGGAACTCGATTTTATAAGCCAAACTTATAAATTCCAACTTGAAAACGCCCCCGAGGGCGAAGAGAAAAAGTCGCTTTTTGCCGAGTATTGCGGCGGCAAACTGCGCGTTAAGTGCGGCGAGGTCTACGCCGAATGCGACGTGGACGAAATGAAAGAGATAATCGCCGAGTTGAAAAACTTGGCTCATCCCGAAGGACAGTCCGCCAAAGCGCAAAGCGACGATTTAAACGGAATAGTAAACGATATTCTTTCTTCGGTAGAGTTAAACGGCGGCGAAATTTCCGCAAGCGTGCCTAATATTTTAGGTCTGTTCGATTTGGGCGTTACGATTTCCGTAAAATCCGATTATACCACTTCGGCGAGCATTGCTATAAGCCGTCCTGAAAAGAAATTTACCGTTACGCTCGGCGGCGACCACGCGTTTTGCGAGTACGACGGCGTAAACGCCGTAGATATTGCCGCGGTGTTCAACGATTACTTCGGCGCGCTCAAAAACCTCGTTACGGTCGGCGAAAACGGCGTTAAGGGTTGGACTTTCACCGTGGGCGAAAGTGAGTTTACCGTAAACGGCACGACTTATAAAATAGGCGCGTTTACCGCGGGGCTTGAAATATCGCCAAAAGAGGTTCGTTTCTATACGGATAAAATATCGGTGAACGATAAGTCTTTCACGATAGATATTTTGTACGACAAGAAAGAAGGTAAACTCTATATTACTTATAACGATATGACCGTCGAGAAGTCTGAATTGTGCGTTTCTATCTCGCAGACGGCGTTAAAGGGCTTTATAGATACTTTGCCGCAACTGCTTCAAACCGTTCCGCAACTTGCCGACGCGATAGCGGGTAAGATAGAACTCGGCGATATAGTAAGCCTCGCCACGCTTTTAAAAACCGTGGAATATCGTAGCGGCGGTAATCTCGTCGTTGCTATAAACGGCGGCGCGCTCGTAAACGGCTTGGGCGATTTGCGCTTTGAATTTAGCGTTAAGGACGGTAAAGTTTCCGCCGCCGTAAACGGCAACGGACAAACGAGTATGTCCGTAAACGCGACGGTCGCGGTAAACGAAAAAATTACCGAAGTCGAAAATTTAAGGGGATACGATACTAATAAAGAGCATATTAACCTCGACAGTTTCCAAACGCTTTTAAAGTCGTTTATAAAAACCGCCAAACGCACGAGTTTCCATATAAAAGGTAAAATTTCCGTTGCTTTAAGCATTAAAAGCATCAACGTTGATATTGATTTGGACGTAAAAGTCGTGGTCGAAAAGAAAGACGGTAAAAACGTAGTTTATATCGCCGCTGAAATGACAAGGCAATGGAATAGTTGGGTTGTTAACGCCGCCTTTAAAGATAAAAGCGGTAGCAAAGGTTATATCTATTACGACGGTGAAATAGGTCGTATAACTACTCAAAGAAAATCAGTTGGCGGCTCTGATTACGATAAGACAGAGAGTGTGGAAGAGTTTAAAAAGAATTTCACGGATAGATTGCTTGAACTTGTGAATTTTAGTAATGATTGGCCTACGAAAATAGAGGATAGAATAAAAGAGGCGATAAATTCGGGAACTAAAAAAGAATACGGTATTGACGATTTGATAGGCGGCTATAATTATTCCGACGAGAACAAGAGTTTTAACGTTTGCATATGCTTAAGTGCGATAGACGACGTAATGGGTAACGCCGATTTACAAATTCGCCACAACGCAGAAGGGGAACTCGTTTCGGTAGGCGGTACGGTAACTCTACTTCAAAAAGTAGTTACTTGTACGGGGAATATAGAAAAACTCGAACTTACGGTTTTAACCGACGAAGAAATGCAATCGCTTAAAGACACCGTAAAAGCAATCGTAAAATAAAAAGTGTATTTTATATTGAGCGTGAGTGAAATATCTCGCGCTCATTTTCTTTACGCCGTATTGAGCGTTAGCGAGCCGCGACCGAATTTCCGTGTCATCGCGAGCGTTAGCGTGGCGATCCCCGTGAGTAAAGTGCGC
>CAVLAV010000034.1:0-10975 GCA_963660735.1 bacterium | reverse complement strand
GTTGTTCTCGTATATAACCTATACCGCCGTCGGCGAGGGACTTAAACAGGTGGACGAAAGAAAGGCTTACCCGCAATCATCCGAGCGTGATAGTCGAAACGTTTTGCAACGAAACGCTCGACAGGACTGCTTGGGGCGCGGAGCAATACCGTCCGTCGCGTTACGAACTCGAAAACTTTTTCAACGCGGGGCGTGAGGTAATACGGATAAGCAATCCCGACAGGGTAATAAAGTATAATGAGGGCGATTATGCGCCGCTTGCCGAAACTTACGGGATAAGCGATTTTCATTGTTATACTTTCTGGTACGTTTCGCACGGAATGCCGAGCGGACAACTCAACAAAGGATATTTGCCGACCGTAAGAAAAGAGTGGTATACGGGTTGCGGCGAGTACGGCGTGGACGGGTTGGACAGGTTGGAACTTATGCGAAAATACTGTCCGAAAGAATGGCTGCCCGAAAGCGACGAAGAACCGTGGTCGCCGAAACCGATAGCGAAAGAGCAATGTTTCATATTGCACGGCGACTTTTTCCCCGAGCAGGAAAACGCCCGCGAATGGATAAAGCGCAGTCGGGAATGGCAGCGCGAGGCTATAAAAGAATACGTGCATATACTGCGCCGCAGAACGGATATGATAGAGAGTACGGCGGTACATTTATTGATAGACGCCTGGCCGTGCGGTTGGACCAAAACGCTCGTGGACGTAGACAGAATTCCCAAACCCGCGTATTACGCGTTTAAAGAGGCTAATATTTTAACGCGCGTAAGTCTGCGCAGGGATAAGTATACCGTGTATGCGGGCGACGAAATAATTACCGAAATTTACGCGCTTAACGATACCGCGCGCAAAAAGACGATAAAAACCACGGTGAGCGTGTACTACGGCGAAAAACTTTTCCGCAGTTATTACAAGGAAAGCGTAGCGGGCGCGTGCATACAATCGTATACGGGCGAGGTAAAAGTAAGCATCCCCGAAGAATATAAAGGCGAAATTACCGTGGCGGCAAAGAGCGATTGTGAAGAGCGATTGCGACGGCGAAATTACTTACGACTGCGTAAACGGGCATTGTCTTGTATTTGCAGCCGAAAAAGCAAGAAAACAAGTTGCCGTAGTAGATTTTAAGGAGTTTAAAAATGAGAACTAAAAAAATAATAGATTCACACGTTCATATTTCTATGGATTTTCCTCTTGAACAAAGCGAGCAAGCCTTTCGTTGGTTTATGGAGGCGGGCGGCATCGAAAGAATAAACTTTCTCGCCCTCAACGCGCATACTTTCTTTCAGGAAACTCAACTCGATAACAGTAAATGTCTTTATTTAAAGTCGGTGTTTGCGCCTTACGGATATGCGGGGTATTGCCTTGATTATTCCAAACCGAATACCGCGGAGGACTTTTTAGAACAAATAAAACTCGCCGTAAAAGCGGGGTTCGATTGTTGGAAAATTATCGAGGCTAAACCTAATTCTCAACAGGTGTGGAAACATCGTATGGACGAGGATATATACGAACTCGCTTTCGCTTACGCCGAAAAGATGAGGTTTCCCATTATAGTACACGTCGGAGATCCGATAGGTATGTGGGAGAACGAGTATAAAGACGGTTACCTTAAAAAAGAAGAATATCAACGTTAAATGCTTAACGTCTTGAAAAAACACCCGAATTTAGTGCTTACTTTCGCTCATTTCGGCTTTATGAGCGATAAGCCGGAATTCGTCGAGAAATTGTTGAACGAATATAAAACCGTGTATTTCGACAACGTTCCCGGACCGGAAGAGTATTTCGTTATAGCCAAAAATCCCGCGCCTTGGAAGCGTATAATGGAAAAATATTCCGACAGATATATTTTCGGTACGGACAGAGGCAATCACGGTACGGAGGGGTTCACAAAAGAAGAATATTTGAAAAACTATCCCGAAACCGTTACTTACGAAACGAATATGCTGATTAAAGACGGCGAGTATGACGGTAGGCATCCGTATCCGGGTATCGAAGACCATTGGGGAACGGTGTTATACGGATTAAATCTGTCCGATGCGGCGTTCAATAATATCGTATACGATAACTTTATGCGTATATACGGCGAACCGAAGCCGATAAATTACGAGTGCTTGTACGAGATTGCCAAGCACGAGTTTTCGCTCCCGTCGAAAAGTCCGTACTTACAAAGCGACTTTGAAAAGATAAAGGAAGAATGTCGCAAGCACGGCGTAATCGCGTAAGGCTTTGTAAATGCTAAAATTTATATTAAAATCAGCCGTGTTGAAAAGAAATATACGAAAAACGTATCAGGCGGCAACTTATCGGTGCGTGATGGCGTTAACTCTTGCATAGAAAACGCATCTATTTTTAGCAGGTTTGCCACTACGGGAGTGTCCGAACCCCGTAATAAGGTAAAAGCCCGACGACAAACGTGGCGCTTTTTCTATGCGTAAATCGCTAAAGAGGAACGGGAAAATTGTTGTTGACAAATCGGGTAGTATACGGTATAATAAATACGGGAACGGAAGAGATAGCGCAAAGATCGTTGTGGCTATCATCGTATTAAAAGATTTGTAAAATGAAAACTGTTAAGGACAAATATTTGGTAGTGGGCGCGGACTTTGCGGGTTTTTCGCTTAAAGAAGTCGTGGTCGAACATCTGCAGAAAAAGGGTTGGAAAATACTCGACCTGGGCGTTAAAAAGGACAGCGATCCCAACGATACCGACCTTATGTTCCATAGGGTAGGCTTGCGCGTGGGCGCGGAAATATCTGAGGGTAATTACGAGCGCGCGCTCGTCTTTTGCGGCACGGGTATGGGCATACATATTGCGGCGAGCAAATGTCCGCACGTACACGCGGGCGTAGTTGAAAGTTTGCCTGCTGCCATAAGGGCTATAACGGGTAACGGTGTAAACGTACTCGCTATGGGCGCGTTTTACGTCGCGCCGCAAACGGCTTGTGATATAGCCGACGCGTACCTTGCCAACTCGCTCGGCAGCGGTTGGGAATGGTGGCATAATTTTTACGAGTTCCACAAACTCGCGATTGACGAATTAGAGGCGTTTAATTACGACGAGTATAAGAAAAACGGTTTCAAGGTAAAACACCTCGGCGATTACGATTTAACCCTCGATTTCGATAAAAAACCCGAATAAAATCCGACTTTCGTAGCGTTCAGACGCTATCTGTCCGCGGGCGATTGCGCTTTTGTGCAATCGCCCGCGGCTAAAACGGTTTATGAATAAAATGACTTTTACCGCGGCGGAAAGCGTAACCGTGGAATTTTACGTTGCAAACGACGATACTTTAAAAGATAAAAAGATATTTTTGCCGCATTTACACGATAAAACCGAAATATATATTTTGCTCGACGGCAGTTCGTCGTTCGTGGTAGGGGACGAGACTATATCTTTGTCGCCTTACGACGCGCTCGTCATTCCGCCGTATACGCTCCACCATTGCATTTTGCCCAAACCTACGCGGCATAAGCACGCTTGTTTTTGGATAAACGGTTCTTTCGACGCGTTTGACGAGGTTTTAAAAAACGATAAGTTTCCGCTGTGCGTTGCCGACGATAAATCGGGCGAATTAAAGACCGTTTGTGAGTATTTTCGCCTTTAATTACGACGAAAACGACAAACTCGGCGTTTTTAAACGCGTGTGCGACCTCTTGTGTTATTTAAAAAACGCGGCGAAGGTAACGCCCGTATTGAAACCCGAAAAAGACGAAATTTTACCGCCCGCGCTTGCGAAAATTCTTGCCGACGTAAAAGAAAATTCCGCCGAGATAGGCGGAACGAAAGATATTGCCGAAAGAAATTTTATTTCGGTTTCCACGCTGACGAGAACGTTTGAAAAATACCTCAATATAACGCCGAAAGAGTATCTCGATTATCAAAAACTGTCTATGGCGAAAATTTATTTGGGAAAGGGTTGCAACGTAAAAGAAGCCTGCGAAAAAGCAGGCTTCCCGAATTGTTCTAATTTTATAAGGTTGTTTAAAGATAAGTTTTCGATTACTCCTAACGAGTATCGCAAGGCTTACAAATCGGATTGATTAGTCGCGAGTGATTGCGTTTAAACGCAATCACTCGTGGCTAAGCGACAGGGTTTCTTCTTTGCTTGCTCTCGGCAACTTTCTTATAACCAAAAGTAAATAAACAATTAAAATTAAAATAATTATAAAACTTATAAGCGAAAAAAGTTGTTGCGCGTAAACGGGAATACCGAAAAGGGTGTTTCCGTTTCGTTTTATAATTCGCATAACGGGGCTTAAAGCGAGGGTTGCCAAAAAGCCCGCTATGCCCGAAAAACTTTGATTTAAAGCAAGCGCGTCCGTGCGTTCTTCGGGGGTAACGTAGTCGTAAATAAGGTTTATCATCGCGCTGTTTATGCCCGCCATTGCTATGCAATGGAGCGAGTATTAGATAGGGTAAAGAATTTTCTCGTTGGACGGAACGGTAAACACGTTAAGCGCGTAAGAAAAAGCCGCTATGCCGAAACAGACGAGGAGCATAGAGCAAAAGCCTTTTTTATCCGCGAATTTGCCGAACGGAATGGAAAATACGACTCGGCAAATGCTGCCTATAAATACTACCGCCGAGGAAAAAGTAAGCGAAAAGCCGAGTTCGCTATTCATATAAGTTCCCGAAAAGGAAACGGTGGCGTAGTTGGCGAACATAAAAAGCGTCGCCACGAGTACGAGTTTTAACAAAGTTTTGTTTTTAAGCAGTTTTTTAACCTGTCCTTTTTGTTTAACGGGCGAGGCTTGCTTTTGCAGTTCTTTAGAGAAAACGAGGGTGAGAGTGTGGAAAACCGTAAGCAGTCCTAAAATAATCGCGCCGACCGTAAACGCCGCGCGCATATTTCCCGCGCTTTCGTATTTGTCTATGATAAAACTCAAACCAAACGAAAAAGCCGTTCCGCCTATAAGCGAAACGATTTCCTTAACGGCGGTAAATCTGCCGCGGCTTTGGTCTTTAACGGTTGACATAAACCAGTTTATTTTAGGCGCGTTTACGAGATTATGTATGATTTGGGCGGCTAATAGAGCGATTATCAATATAATTGCCTTTGCGTTATCGTTAAAACTCAAAAGCGGAATAATATAGAGCGCGGTAAATAGTAGTTGACTTACTATATGCCCGCCCGACACGAAACCTTTGACCGAGGACTTACCGCCGAAAAATATCGACAGCAGTTGAAAACTGCATCCGAGCGAAACGAAAGCGGTGAGTATTGCGGTAACTTCGTCGCTGATGCCGCAATAAGCGGTTATTTTGGCAAGGTAGACCGTGCCTACCGCGATAGAAACGAAGTATTCGAGCGCCGCCTCGATAATATACAAAATTCTCGTCAACTCGAAACCGTCTTTTACTTTTTCGTTGTTCATAAATAAAAAATCTCCCGTAAAAACTTTACGGGGGATATTATACTACTTAAAAATAAATAATTGTATATAAATTTAATCAAAAAGTATTCAATTTGTGTCAATATTTATTTGTTTGACGGGCGTTTTTTCGTAAGTCGTTTGTAAAGTCGTCGCAAATTTTTTACAGGGCTATATAACAAGCGGGCGTATTGCGTTGAAATTTTTTGAGTTTTGTGGTAGAATATACGCGCCGAATTGCCCGCGCGGCGGGTTTGCGGCAAATAAAACTTACGAGTTGCGTATTTTATGGATAAAAAAAACGTAGTAGTGGGGTTGAGCGGAGGCGTGGACAGTTCCGTCGCCGCGTTGCTTTTAAAAGAACAAGGTTATAACGTTATAGGCTTATTTATGAATAACTGGGAAGAAACCGACGAAAACGGTTGTTGTACCGCCGAAACCGATTACGCCGACGTGCGCAGGGTGGCGTCCGCGCTCGATATACCGTATTATTCGGTGAATTTTGCCAAAGAATATTACGACAGGGTGTTCACCTACTTTCTGAAAGAATACGAAAGGGGCAGAACGCCTAATCCCGACGTGCTTTGCAACAGAGAGATAAAGTTCGGTCCGTTTAAAAAATACGCGAAAGAACTCGGCGCGGACTATATAGCCACGGGGCATTATTGCGGTATTCGCCACGAAAACGGCAAGCATTATTTGCTTAAAGCCGCCGACCAAAACAAGGATCAGACTTACTTTTTAAATCAGTTGTCGCAAGCGCAGTTAGACGGGGTTTTGTTCCCCCTTGCGGAGTATAAAAAGCCCGAGATAAGGCGAATAGCCGAGGAAAACGGTCTTGCTACCGCCGAGAAAAAAGACAGTACGGGCATTTGCTTTATAGGCGAAAGAAATTTCAGGAAGTTTTTAATGAATTATATTCCTGCCAAGGAGGGAGATATAAAGACCTACGACGGCAGGACTTTGGGCAGGCATTACGGACTTATGTATTACACCATAGGTCAGCGCAAAGGTTTGGATATAGGCGGTCAGGCGGGCGACTCGGGCAGGTGGTTCGTTATCGAAAAGGACCTTAAAAACAATATTTTATACGTGGCGCACGGCGAAGAAGACAAATTGTATTCCAAGGGTTTGATTACCTCGGTTTGCAATTTTATACCCGAAATGCCGAGCGAAAAACGATTTGAGTGTTACGCAAAATTCAGATACAGGCAGGACGAGCAGAAAGTTTTCGTTACGATAAAAGAGGATGGGTCTACGGTGGTGGACTTTGCCGAAAAACAACGCGCCATTACCGAGGGACAGTATTGCGTGTTTTACGACGACGAAAAATGCCTCGGCGGCGGAGTTATAGAAAAGGCGTTGTTTTAAGGGGTATGTACGTTTCACTCGGGTCGTGGGATATTTCGCTTGCGCTCAATATGACGGTACTTTTTAATTGTCATTGCGAGGGAGCATAGCGACCGCGGCAATCCGTTGGAATGAAGTACGGAGTATATACCGCATACTTTTTCAGGGGGATCGCCACGCTTGCGGCTATTCGGCACTTAACGCTTGCGCATTAAAACTTTCGTTTTTCGCATTTTTTGTCAAAAATGCAAGTGCCTTATGAATATCGTCGTTCGCAAACCCTTGCAAGCAAGTTTGCTCTCTTAACATTGACGCGATGACACGGAAATTTAATTTCGCCACGATTTTGTGAGGTTTTGAAACAAGTCTATTGCGATGGGGAGAAACAACCTTGGTAATTTACTTTGAGTATAACAGTGTTGTTTCGTGTTGTTTTAGGGCGGTTTGTGTGTTATGCTTAAAATATTTTAATCAAAAAACAACAAAAAACAATAAAATCGTTGACAAATTCCGACGAAGATTATATAATAAGTATATAAGAATAATCGGGGGTGTATTATGCCCGAATTTTATAGCGAAAAAATAGCAAAATCGGATAGAATAGACTTTTTGAAAGAAAACTTGTACGCTCGTATGCCCGAAATCGAGAGCGAGCGCGCCGTTTTGCTGACGGAGTCGTATAAAGCGACCGAAAACGAGCCTTTGTACTTGCGCAGAGCAAAGGCTTTTAAGCATATTCTCGAAAATTTGCCGATAACTATCCGCGATAAAGAACTTATCGTGGGCTCGACTACCAAAGCGCCGCGTTCCTGTCAGGTTTTCCCCGAATTTTCCTTCGAGTGGCTCGAAAGCGAGTTCGATACGGTTGCAACCCGTACCGCAGACCCGTTTTATATTTCGGACGAAACCAAGGCTATTCTGCACGAAACCTACAAATACTGGAAAGGCAAAACGACGAGCGACCTCGCCACGGCGTATACTTCGCCCGAGGCGGCTACCGCCGTGCGCCACAATATGTTTACCGTGGGCAACTATTTCTATAACGGAATAGGACACGTTACCGTAGACTACGGTAAAATTCTTAAAATAGGTTTTTCGGGACTTAAAAAAGAGGTCGAAGAAGAACTTGCCACGGTTAAGGTTTCCGACGCGAACTATTGTAAAAAGAGTTCTTTTTTAAAGGCGATTATAATTTCGCTCGACGCGGCTTGCGCTTACGCCAAGAGGTATTCCGCAAAGGCGAAAGAACTCGCCGAAAACGAGAGCGACGGGGTGCGCAAAGCCGAACTTTATAAAATCGGCGAAATTTGCGCCAAAGTACCCGAAAACGGCGCGCACGGATATTACGAGGCTTGCCAAAGTTTCTTCTTTATACAAATGCTTTTGCAGACCGAATCGAGCGGACACTCCATTTCTCCGGGAAGATTCGATCAATATATGTACCCGTATTACGAGCAGTCGAGAAAAGAGGGTATGACGAGAGAATTCGCGCAGGAACTCACCGACTGCGTATGGCTTAAATTAAACGATATAAACAAGTGCCGCGACGCCGCCTCTTCGGAAGGTTTCGCGGGGTACTCGTTATTCCAAAATCTTATAGTCGGCGGACAGACCGTTGAAGGGGAAGACGCCACCAACGACTTGTCTTTTATGGCGATAACCGCCACGGAGCACGTCTTTTTGCCTCAACCGTCCTTTTCGGTCAGGGTATGGAACGGCTCTCCGCACGAATTTTTGATAAGAGCCGCCGAACTCACCCGCACGGGCATAGGCTTCCCCGCGTACTATAACGACGAAGTTATCATTCCTTCGCTTATGTCGAGGGGACTTACCCTCGAGGACGCGCGCGACTATAATATAATAGGTTGCGTAGAACCGCAAAAGGCGGGCAAGACCGACGGTTGGCACGACGCGGCGTTTTACAATATGTTGCGCCCGCTCGAAATGGTGTTCTCCAACGGTTACGAGAACGGCGAAAAAGTCGGCGTTCAGACGGGCGAAGTTGAAGATTTTACCACTTTCGACGAGTTTTACAACGCGTATAAAACGCAATCCAACTACTTCGTTTCGCTGCTCGTAAACGCGGACAACGCGGTGGATCAGGCTCACGCCGAAAGGTGTCCGTTGCCGTTTTTGTCGAGTATGATAGAAAGTTGCGTTAAACGCGGCAAGAGTATGCAGGAGGGCGGCGCGATTTATAACTTTACCGGTCCGCAAGGGTTCGGTATAGCCAACGTAACGGACGCGCTTTACGCAATTAAAAAACTCGTTTTCGAGCAAAAGAAATACACTTTAAAAGAGATAAAACTCGCCCTTCAAAACAATTTCGGCAAGGATACGGACGACCGTCAAGCCGAAAAACTTACCGTTAAAATTTGCGAAAAACTCGCCGCGGAAGGCAAGACCTTATCCGAAAGCGATATAACTTCGATTTATAAAGCGGTAAAGACCAACGCTTGTACGGAAGAGCAAAAACGCGCCTATAACACGATTTACGAGGATATAGCCGCGTTGCCCAAGTACGGCAACGACGACGATGACGTAGACGCTTTCGCTCGCGAAGTGGCGTATATTTACACAAAGGAAATAGAAAAATACCGTAATCCGCGCGGCGGAAGATTTCAGGCGGGACTTTATCCCGTTTCGGCAAACGTGCCTTTGGGCGCGCAGACGGGCGCGACTCCCGACGGCAGACTTGCCTTTACCCCCATTGCGGACGGCGTTTCGCCTGCGGCGGGCAGAGATACCAAAGGTCCTACCGCCACTTGCAACTCGGTATCTTCGTTAGACCACTTTATAGCGTCCAACGGTACGCTGTTCAATATGAAATTCCACCCGACCGCGCTTGCGGGCAGGAACGGACTCGAAAATTTCGTGTCGCTCGTTCAGGGGTATTTCGATCGTAAGGGCAGCCATATGCAGTTCAACGTGGTTTCTCGCGAAACTTTGCGCGACGCACAGGCTCACCCCGAAAAATATAAATCGCTCGTAGTAAGGGTGGCGGGGTACAGCGCGCTGTTTACCACGCTTTCCAAGTCCTTGCAAGAGGATATAATAAACAGGACGGAACAAGGGGGCTTTTAATGGAAGATTTATCGTCCGTTAAGGGTAGAATTTTCGATATTCAACGCTTTTCCGTTCACGACGGCAAGGGTATACGGACTATCGTGTTTTTAAAAGGTTGTCCGCTAAGGTGCAAGTGGTGTTGTAACCCCGAATCTCAAAAATACGAAATTCAGACTATGGTTATGGGCGGAAAAACCAAGACCGTGGGTCGCGACGTAACCGTAGGCGAGGTTATGAAAGAGGTTGAACGCGACAGAGCGTATTTTCGTCGCTCGGGCGGCGGACTTACGCTTTCGGGCGGCGAAAGCCTTATGCAACCCGACTTTGCCACCGCACTTTTAAAGTCCGCTAAAAACGCGGGACTTACCACCGCTATGGAATCTACCGCTTTCGCCGATTTTTCGGTAATAGAGCGATATTTGCCTTATTTGGACACTTATTTAATGGATATCAAGCATACGGATAGCGCGAAACACGAGGCGTTTACGGGCAGACCTAACGGCAGGATACTCGAAAACGCGCGTAAAATAGCCGAGTACGGCGGCGTGGAACTCGTTATCCGCACGCCCGTAATTCCTGGGTTTAACGCCACGAAAGAAGAGATTGCGGGCATAGCGCAATTCGCCTCTACGCTGAAAGGCGTAAAGAGAATGCATATTTTGCCCTATCACAGGATAGGCTCGGATAAATACGCGGGTCTCGGCAGAAAATACGAACTCGAAGGCGTTGAACCGCCGAGCAAGGAACTTATGAACGAACTTGCCGAAGTGGTTAAAAGTTTCGGACTGGACTGTCAGATCGGCGGGTAACGAAAGGGGTTTTAACTTTGCGAGCCGCAGGCGTGGCAATCCGTTTTTTCGTTGTCATTGCGAGGGAGCATAGCGACCGCGGCAATCCCCCTGAACAACAGACAAAGCAATAATATAGTCGTGTCAGTTGCGATTGCGCCTTTAAAAAAGGCGCAGCGAAAATCCGAAGGGGGACAACTGTTTCCCGAGTCCGTTTTCCCCCTTCGGGCAACCCCTTTTCCGAAAACTCCTCAAAATCCCCCGTCCCCTTTAATCTTTAAAGGGGTGTCTGTAATTTTACTTTCCTGCGCTTAATTATTCGTCCGCAATAATTACCGTCTTTGCGTCAATGCCGAGCGAGCAAACTTGCTTGCAAGGGTTTGCGAGCGACGGTATTCA
>CAVLAV010000033.1:0-11295 GCA_963660735.1 bacterium | reverse complement strand
GCGTTCGCTTTGGCGGCGACCTTCGTAGACGGTGGATATTTCCATAACGTAGTAGCGGCGACGGGCAGTCATTTTTCTACCGCAGAAAGACAATATCGCTATCCGTTAGAATTAGGTTGTGTTCGTCCTCCGCAAGCGCAATGGACGGTTACGGGAGCGGGCGGAGCGTTGATTTCCGACTATAAAAAAGGTTTTCCACATATAACCTCGGCTACTTTCGGCAAGGTTACGGACTACGGAGTTACCGACGCAAACAATATGGGCGCGGCAATGGCTCCCGCGGCTTGCAACACGATTTTAACTCATCTACGCGAAACGAACAGAGACGCCGACTATTACGACTTGATTTTAACGGGGGATCTCGGCGCGCTCGGCAGTAGAATTTTAAAACATTTAACGCGCGAAAAGGGTGTAAATATAGATAAAAATCACGTGGACTGCGGCGAACTCATTTATAATATCGACGAAAAAGAGTATCAAGGCGGCAGCGGCGCGGGGTGCAGTGCGGTCGTATTCAATTCCTATATTTATCAAAAACTTATGAAAGGCGAACTTAACAAAGTCTTATTCGTGGCGACGGGCGCGCTTTTATCTACGGTTTCCTCTCAACAAGGGGAGTCTATACCGTCGGTCGCGCACGCGGTTGCCATTGAAAACGGAGAAAAATTATGATAGAAATGTTGTTGACTTACCTTAAAGCATTTGCGGTAGGCGGAGCGATATGCACGATTGCGCAACTGCTTATAAATTACACTAAAATCACTTCGGGCAAAATACTCGTTTACTTTATGCTGGCGGGACTTGCTCTTCAATCGGTCGGACTCTATCAATATTTAGTCGATTTTGCGGGAGCGGGAGCGACAGTACCCATAAGCGGATTCGGGTATCTTCTTGCAAACGGAGCGATAAAGGGCGCGAAAAACAGTCTTTTCGGAGCGTTTACGGGCGGACTTGCGGCGGCGTCCGCAGGCGTTACCGCGGCGGTTACTTTCGGCTATTTCAACGCGCTTATATTCAGGGCGAAAACCAAACGAAATTAGTAAAAATCGGCGAAAGTTTATGCTTTACGCCGATTATTTTCGTTTAACGCGGCATATAATAGCGTATGGCAAAAAAGAAGAAAAAAAGGCGCGCGCTGAAATTTTTTTGTTTTTTAGCGGCTTTTGTAACGGTGTTTTCGTGCTTGTACTCGTCGTCGAACAAAATTTTGGTCGATTACGCGGAAAAATCTTTCCACTCGTACATATCGGGGGCTTCTTATGAGGCGTTCGACGTCCTGCTCACGGAAAAATATTCGTATACCGACCTTATAAGCGTAGATAAAAACTCAAACGGCGAAATAGTTATGGTCAGCGCGGATAGTTACGCGGTAAACAAAATAGCGGCGCAAATCGCGCAAAACGCTTACGAATATTTATCGCGGCGCACGGCGGAGGGTGTGGGAATCCCTTTGGGCGCGTTTTCGGGCATAAGACTCGTAAGCGGTTTCGGCAAAAAGATAAATATGAAACTCGTTTCGGTTGCGACGGTAAAAAGTAAAATTTTATCTTCCTTCGAGCAGGCGGGAATAAATCAAACGAGGCACACGCTCACGCTTGCATTAAGTTGTGAGGCGTCGATAGTAAACAAATACGAAACAAAAACCGTAACCGACGATATTTCGCTTTTGATTTATGATAACTTGATAATAGGCAAAGTGCCGAACGTACTCGTTTCGCCTACGGTTATAGGCAGCGGTAGCGTTTAAATTTTAAAAACGGGAAAATATATCCCGTTTTTTCTTTTCAAAAATTAAAAAATTTGTTAAAATATAAGTATGTTAGAGTTGCTTGCCCCCGCAGGAAACGAAGAGAGTTTTTTTGCGGCTATAAATAACGGTGCAGACGCCGTTTATCTCGGATTGTCGGATTTTTCGGCAAGAAAGAAAGCCGCTAACTTTTCGGTTGAAAATTTAGCGTATTACGTAAATTACGCGCACTTATTCAACGCGAAAGTTTACGTAGCGGTGAATACGCTCGTAAAAAACGACGAACTCGACGATTTTTTCAACGCCGTACAGGCCGCTTATCTTGTCGGCGCGGACGCGTTTATCGTTCAGGACGTATTTTTAGGCAAGCCTTTAAAAGAAAAATTTCCCGATATAACCTTGCATTTAAGCACGCAGGGCGGTGTAAATAACGCCGAGGGAGCAATCTACGCAAAAAATCACGGGTTTTCGAGGGTAATTCTCGCGCGCGAAACCGCTTTAAGCGAGATTAAGCAAATTACCGAAATAATCGAAACCGAAATTTTCGTACACGGCGCGCTTTGCGCGTGTTTTTCTGGGCATTGCTATATGAGTTCGTTTATAGGCGGCAACAGCGGCAACCGCGGTTTTTGCAAACAGCCTTGCAGAAAAAAATATTCTTTGACGAGCAAAACCGAAAAGGGCGATTACGCTATTTCGCTTGCCGACCTTAATTTATCCGATGATATTGACGCGATAAAACGAGCGGGAGTAAAAAGCGTTAAAATAGAGGGTCGTATGCGCGCGCCCGAATACGTTGCCGCCGCAGTAAAACTCTACCGCGCGGCAATAGACGACAAGCCTCTTAACCAAAGCGAAATCAAACGCACTTTTAACCGCGGCAACTACACGAAAGGTTATATTTTCGGTTTCGGCGCGGACGTAATTTCCGATAAAATTCAAAGTCATATCGGCGAAAACGTAGGTTTCGTTTCGGCGATTAAAGGGAATAGTATTACCGTTTCGACAAAAGAAAATTTTTCGATCGGCGACGGATTTAAAGTGTTGCGAAAGGGGGAAGAAGTCGGCGGCGCAGTGTGTTGCGCCAAAGAAAAGACCCTCGAATATAAGGGAAACGTAAAAATCGGCGACGAGGTAAACGTAACCAAAGACGTATCGCTTGCAAGCGACTTGTTACAGGTTAAACGCTTAAAACGTATTCGCGTAAAAGCGACCGTCGGCGAGGGCAAAAAACTCGTTTTGGAGGCTTGCGGTTATAAAGCAGAGAGCGAAACGGCGGCTCAGACCGCAAAAACTTTGGCTTTGACTCAAAACGAAATACGCGAAAACCTTTTAAAAACGGACAAGTATCCGTTTGAAATAGAAGCCGAAATTACCGTAGAGGGTAAGCCGTTTTTACCCAAGTCGCAACTTAACGCGACGAGAGCCGCGCTTTACGCAAAAATTTTCACGGGAAACGTTTCAAAGTGCCGAGTGAACGCAACTCGGGCAAGCGAAGAAATTCACCGCGGCAAACCTTGCGGAAAGATTATAGTTTCGGACAAACTTTTAACCGCAGACGATAGCGATTTGATAGTTTATTTCCCCGACGATTACGACTCCGCAGACTTAAACGAAAGCGACGCGTATCTCTTCGTCCCGTCTTTTCTTACAAGCAAAGATATAAGTAAAATTAAAGAACTTTCCTTATATTTTAAGGGTTTTTACGCCGACGGTTTATCGGGATTATACCTTGCCGAGTCGCTTAACAAACCGTTTATAGCGGGGCTTGGTTTAAACGTTTTTAACTCGATTGACGTGTCCGCGCTTTTCGGCGAGGGCGCGCAAGCAGTGGTCTTATCCAAAGAATTAAGTTTTGGTCAGGCAATGCAAACGAGCGACGATTGCGCGGTGTTTACGCGCGGAAATATACGGCTTATGGAACTTTTGTATTGTCCGTTTGGCAAAAAGTGCGCAAACTGCAATCGCGGAAACGATTTCATCCTGCGCGACGAACTCGGACACGAATTTAAGTTGCGCCGTTATAAATTAAACGGCAGGTGCAGGTTTGAAATATATAACGACGCCGTTTTGTTTTATTCTGGCAAACAACCGAAAGCCGAGTTGATAAATTTAGTGCGGGTAGACGATAATATACGAAAAAAACTATTAGCAGGCGACGACGGCGTAATGAAAGCCGTTAAAACTACCGTAGGAAACCTTAAAAGGGGAGTCAATTAAGCAATATGGACGAAAAAGTATTAAAGACTCTTGAATTTGACAAAGTAAAAAACAAAATAGCGGAATATTGCGTACTTTATTCCGCAAAAGACGAAATGAACGCGCTCGTTCCTTTTACCGATTATAAGTCCGCGAAAAACGAACTCAATAAAACTAAAGAGGCGTTTGAACTGCTATATACGGACGGCGTAAGCGGCGTGGAATTTTACGACGATTTGGGCGACGCGTTAAACCGCGCGGCTAAAGGGGCGACGCTCTCTATGGGCGAACTTCTGAAAGCGGCAAGACTGTTAAAGTCCTCGTCCGTACTGTATTCGAGCGTTACGGGCGCGAAAAGTCAAGCGGAAATATTAAAAAGCGAAGTTTCGGGCGTATACGTGGACGGTTATCTCGAGAACGAAATTCGCTCCAAAATTCTTTCCGACGACACAATAAGCGATAACGCGTCCGAAAAACTTGCGTTTTTAAGGAAAAAAGTTAAAAGTTTAAACGAGCAAATACGCGAAAAACTGCTTTCTTATATTCGCAACGGCAATAATAAGTATCTGCAAGAAAATATTATAACGGTCAGGGGCGACAGATACGTCTTGCCCGTAAAAAGCGAATGTCGCGGGCAGGTGAGCGGATTTATTCACGATCAATCCTCTACGGGCAGTACGGTTTTTATAGAGCCTACCGCCGTTTTCGAGTTGAACAACGCCTTAAAAACCGCCGTTTTCGAAGAACAAGCCGAAGTTGAGCGTATTCTTGCCGATTTATCTCAAAAAGTCGGAGTAATCGCTCCGCGACTTACGGTAAACGACGGAATAATCAAAAATTTCGACGTGTATTACGCCAAGGCAATTTACGCTTATAAAAACAAATGCAGCGAGCCGCAGTTAAACGCGGACGGAATCGTGGATATAAAAGAGGGCAGACATCCGCTCATCGACGCAAAAAAAGTCGTTCCCGTGAGCGTATCGCTCGGCGAAAAATATAACTATTTGCTCGTAACAGGTCCTAACACGGGCGGTAAAACGGTTACGCTTAAACTTACGGGTTTGTTTACGCTTATGGCGGCAAGCGGAATGTTTATACCCGCGACGGTCGGCAGTAAACTTTCGATTTTTGAAAACGTTTTTTGCGACGTGGGGGATGAACAAAGCATAGAGCAAAGCCTTTCAACCTTTTCGTCGCATATGAAAAACCTCATAAAAATCACTGAAAATATCGACGAAAATTCGCTCGTGTTAATCGACGAAATAGGCGCGGGTACAGACCCCGACGAGGGCAGTGCTTTGGCGCGCGCGGTAATAGAAAAACTCGTTGCGGCAAACAGCAAGGGAATTATCACCACGCACTATTCCGAGCTTAAAGAGTACGCCTACACCGAAAAAAAGTTGGAAAACGCAAGTATGGAGTTCAATGCCGAAACTTTTGCGCCGCTGTACAGGCTTAATATAGGCTTACCGGGAACTTCCAACGCAATAGAAATTTCTAAAATGCTAGGACTTGACGAAAGCATTACTTCGCGGGCGTTTGAACTGCTCGGAACGGAAAAGGTCGGGTTTGAAAACGTTTTGAAAGAGGCGGAAAAAACGCGCAGGGAGTGCGAGGCGGCAAAAGCCGAAATAGACGCGTTAAAGCAAAAAGAACGCGACGTTTTAGCCGAAATTGAAAAAGAACGCGCCAAATTAAACGAAGAAAAGGAAAAGTTTTACGCAAAAGCCAAATCCGAATCGCGAAAAGTCGTAAACGAAAAACTCGAAGAGGCGGACGAGATTATAAACGAAATAAAAGTTTTGTTCGACAAGGAAGAACTTACGAGCGGCGACCTTATAAAAGCAAGGACTTTACGCAATAAACTCGAAAATAAAAAATACGATTTGGAGGACAGCGAAGAAAATATAGTAAATTACGTACCCGTTGACCCCGAAAAGTTAAAGGCGGGCGATAAAGTTTACTATAAAGGAGTGCAGGGAGTATGTACCGTTCATTCTGTTTCGCCTAAAAAAGGCGAATGCGAAATATTTATGGGCGCAATAAGGACTAAAGTCCCCGTAAAGGATTTGTTTTTCGTATCAAAAGGCGTAAAAGCACCTAAAACCACCGTATCGCTTAAACGCGAGGCGGTAATGCCGCAGACCGAAATTAACGTTATAGGTATGAACGTACCCGACGCACTCGAAGAAGTTTCTAGGTTTTTGGACGCGTCTATACTTAACAATATGGAGGAGGTTAAAATAGTCCACGGCAAGGGTATGAAGATTTTAAGTTCCGCCATTCACGATTACCTTAAAAAGAATAAACAAGTCGTTTCCTATCGTTTCGGTAAGTACGGCGAGGGCGAACACGGCGTAACTTTCGTTAAATTAAAGTAATTTTAATTGATTTTATATTTAAAAAGTGGTACAATACGCAAAGGAGTTAAACTTATATGAACGAAGTTTTATACGAAGAATGCGCTCAACCCAAAAACTTAAAAACGCAAAAGACCATTTACGTGGTCTACACGATTTTTATGTGGGCGGCAATAGCGTTTGCCATACTTTTGGCTTGCATAGGCGGTTTTATATATATTCCGCTTTTAATTCTTATGCTTATGAGCGTTGCATCGGCTGTGTTGTTTTGGTTTATCCGCACAAAAACGTACTACTGCGTAGACTGCATATTCGTTTCGGGCAGTACGCGAATAATTAAAGTTATCAACTTTAAACGCCGTAAAAAGATTTTGATTTACGACGCGAAAGAGGTTGAAACCGTAGGCAAAATAGGTAGCGAAACGTTTGAGAGATTATATCAGACGCCCGGCATTAAGAAAGTATACGCAACGCCGAATAAATATATCGAGGACGGCTACTACGTATATCTCACTCAAAACGGAGTAAAATATCTCGTGTTTTTGGAGTGTAAGGAAACTTATTTACAACATCTCGTGGCTTACGCGGGCAGGGCCGTAATAGAAAAGGACTACAAATGATTTACCTCGATAACGCCGCCACGACAAAACCCGACGGCGAAATTTTAAAGAAAAACGCCGATTTATACGGCGAAAACTTTTTTAACCCGTCCGCGCTGTACCGCGGCGGACTTGACGTAAAAGCAAGAATCGAAAGCGCGAGAGAAAAAATAAACGCATATTTTAATAAGAATTACGAAACTATTTTTACGTCCTGCGGGAGCGAGGCGGACAACACCGTTATTTTGCCTTACGCAAAGCGCGGCAATATAGTAACTACCGCGGGCGAACACAGCGCGGTATACGAAACTTTTAAGGCGTTAAAGGCACGCGGTGCGGACGTAAGATTTGCGCCCGTAGACAAATGCGGACGAGTGATAAAAGAAAAATTGCTCGAACTTATCGACCAAAAAACCTCGCTCGTTACCGTCGTACACGTAAACAACGAAACGGGCGGCGTTAACGATATAAACGGTTTGGCAAAAGCCGTAAAAGCAAAAAATCCGTCTGCGGTATTTCATAGCGACGGGGTGCAGGCGTTCGGCAAGTTGCCGTACCGTATAGATTCCTCGGTAGACGCGTATTCGGTCAGCGCGCATAAAATCAACGGCGTTAAAGGCGTGGGTGCACTTATCAAGAAAAAGGCTTTGACACTACCGCCGCTCATATTCGGGGGCGGGCAGGAATTTAACTTGCGCAGCGGCACGGAAAACGCTTTCGGTATAGCCGTTTTCGGCGATGCCGCAGAAGAAAAACGTTTAAAAATTCAAGATAATTACTTAAAAATTTGCGAGATTAGAAATAAGTTTTTAAGTTCTTTGAATTTTGAAAATATCAAATTGATTTCGGACGAAAACTGTTCGCCTTACGTTATAAGTTTGTCTGCGGAAGGACTGCGCGGCGAAGTCGTCCAACATATGCTCGAAGAATTCGGAATTATAATCGGCACGGGGTCGGCTTGTTCCTCGCGCCATAGGCACAGCAGGGTTTTGCAGGAGTGCGGCTACTTAGACAAAGTGCTTGACGGCGCGCTCCGAATAAGTTTTTGTTCGACAACGACAGCGCAAGACGCACTTTTTTGCGCCGAGAAATTAAACGAGTGCGTTAAAAAATTGAAAGGTGTAATGTACAAATGAAAAAGGTAATTTTAATAAGAGTTTGCGAAATATTTTTAAAGGGTAAAAACCGTAGTTATTTCGTAAATCTTTTGGAAGATCATATTAAAAAAGCATTGAACGGATTGGATTATTCGTTCGAGCGTATGCAAATGCGCTATCTCGTCGAGGATTTTGACGAAAGCGACTACGACGAAATTATAGAGCGGTTACAAAAGGTCAGCGGTATACACACGATGAGTCCCGCGTTGGCGGTTGACAGCGTGTACGATGAAATTCGCGATTGCGCCTTGGAATTATGCAAAAACAAAAGCGGCACTTTCAAAATCGAAACAAACCGCGCGGATAAAACTTTTAAATATCATTCCGTAGAATTATCTTCTATGATAGGCGGCGACGTTTTAAGCGTTTACGGCAAAAATCTTTCTGTAGACGTTAAAAAACCGCAGTTTTTAGTAAATATAGACGTGCGCGAGAGCGGAAAAACTCTCGTTTTTACCGATTATATCAAAGGTATGGGCGGTATGCCCACGGGTTCTTCGGGACACGGATTTTTAATGCTTTCGGGCGGAATCGACAGTCCCGTTGCGGGATATATGATGGCTAAACGCGGAATGAAACTCTCTTCCGTACATTTCCACAGTTATCCGTACACGGGCGAAGCCGCAAAAGAAAAGGTTATAACGCTTGGCAAAAAGATTGCCGCATACACGGCGGGAATGAGGCTTTACGTAGTTAAGTTTACGCATATACAAGAAGCGATACACGAAAAATGCGCCGAAGAATTTATGATAACGCTTATGCGCCGCTTTATGATGCGCATAACCGAAAAGTTAGCAGAGAAAAACGGCGGACAGGCGATAATTACGGGCGAAAGTTTAGGTCAGGTCGCCTCGCAAACCACCGAAAGCATCACTTCGTCTAATTCCGTAGTTAAAATGCCCGTATTCAGACCTTTGATAGCGTTTGATAAACTCGAAACGATCGCGATTGCCCAAAAGATTGATACCTACGAAACTTCGATACTTCCTTACGAAGATTGTTGTACCGTATTTCTTCCCAAGTTCCCCGTGATTAAACCTAAAATGGAAAAGGTACTTAAAGAGGAAAGCAAACTCGACGTTGAAACTCTTATAAACGAGGCGATTGCAACGGTTGAAATAATAGACCTTTAATCAATCGTCCGTCCACCAGTCGTCTTTGATTTTCTTGCCGCCGTCGGTTTTTACCGACGGCAATTTTATTTTTTCGTTCGTGCCGTCTACGCTTAAATAAAACTCGTAAACGGTAGAGGGCGAAGGCGTAATCACAAACTCTTTAGTGCCTTCGCCGCTTAAATTTACACCGTTTTTATCATCGCAAATAGTGTAACAAACGCCGTCGTCTGCGACTATTGAAATTGTAATTTTCCCGTTAGTATAAGCGATTTTATAATCTTTTACGGTAGGCGTAATTTCTTCCTGATACGTTTCTTCTGGTTCGCTGCCTTTAATAAACAAAAATTCTCTCGTCGTTTTTTCTTCGCCGTCGCGAACGAGTAAAACGTGTTTTTCGTCGTAAGACTTTTTATCTATCCTGACTTTAACCACTTCGTCTGAAAGATCGAAATTCTCGGGCGAGGAGTTTTTATATAAAGCCGATAGCGCGTCGCGAGCGATAGCGGCGGGGTAAGTTCCTCCGCTGACGCCGTTAGGCATTATCGAGCCGTCGGCATTGCCGAGCCACACAGCAACGGTGTAATCGGGCGTATACGCAACGCAGTACGCGTCGGTATTTCCGTTTTTATCTCCGCCCGTGCCGGTTTTCGCGCAAACCGAAAAGGGCAGAGTATTTAATTTTTTGGCAGTACCGCCGTTTGCCGTTTCGTAAAGCATATCGTTTATAACGTCGCAAGTTCCGCGTGAAAATACTTTTTCGCGTTTTTCCTTTGCCTCGTAAACGACTTTGCCCTTGGGCGAAACTATTTTGTCTATTAAGGAATAATCGGTATAGTCGCCGCCGCGCGAAAAAGGCGAGTAGGCAGACGCGAGTTGAAATATCGTAATGCCGCCCGACAGATTACCGAGCGCGACGGATAAATCGTCGTTAGTATATTCGACGCCTAATTTTTTTGCGTAAGATTTGATTTTTTCACTTCCGAGCGATTCGGCTATTTTTACCGCAGGTACGTTTAAACTTTTACAAAGCGCGTCTTTGGCGTTTATAAAACCGTAATATTTATCGCCGTAATTAGAAGGGGAATAACCGCCGAAATTAGTTTTTTCGTCTAAAATTTTCGTTGCCTCGGTAATTATTTTTTCTTGCAGCGCGGGCGCGTAGATAAGCCAAGGTTTCGCGCTCGACGCGGGGCAGCGTTTAATCGCGCCCGTATCCGATTTATAAGCGATTATTTTTCCGCTTTTGTTGTCGGTAATAACGCAGGCGTAATTTGAATTTACGGAATAGTCTTTTGCGGAAGAAATACATTCAATCACGCTTTTTTTAACGCTCGTGTAAATTTTAAAGCCGTTTAAATCGTCGGCGGAAGATAAGTGCAGTATTTCCATCGCGCGATTTATCGCCTCGGCGGCAAACGCGTTTTCTCGCGAAGAGTTTTTCGTTTTAAGCGTCAAATCCGTTTTAACGGCGTTTTCATACTCGCTTTCGTTTATATATCCTTGCGAAAACGCCTCTTTCAAAACGAGATTTCGTCTGTTTTTGCATTTGTCTGCATACAAAAATGGATCGTAAGAGGCGGGGGCTTTAACTACGGCGGCGAGAGTTGCGCACTCGGGAAGGGTGAGTTCTTCGGCAGACTTTCCGAAGTACGTCTTCGCCGCGGCGGCTACGCCGTATGCGCCGTTACCGAAATATATCTTATTAAGGTACTTTTCGAGAATTTCGTTTTTCGAGTAACGCTTTTCGAGTTGCCTTGCGAGTTTTATCTCGCAAAGTTTCCTGTTGACCGTTTTTTCGCCGCTCAAAAACGCGTTTTTAACGAGTTGTTGGCTTATAGTGGACGCGCCTTCTTTTATCTTTCCCGAAAACAAGTTGTTTTTGGTCGCGCGGAGCATACTGCGATAATCCACGCCGTTATGGGTATAAAAGCGTTTATCCTCGATTGCGATGAACGAATTTTTAAGATTTTCGGGAATATTTTCGATTTCGACGTACTCCGAATACGAGCCGAAGTCTACGCGTTCCCCGTCGCCGTCAAAAACAGCGCACGATTGCGCCGCGCCCGAAAGTTTGCTTTCGTCGAATTTAACGGAAGAGGTAATCGCGATATAATAAAA
>CAVLAV010000032.1:0-11321 GCA_963660735.1 bacterium | reverse complement strand
GTGTAGGGGAATATACCGAAGTCTATATCGCGGAGCGCGCCGAGTTGCGCCTCGAACATAAGGTTTTTGCCCGCTTTAATTTCGCCTTCGAGATAGTCGCCCACGTCGCAAACGTAGTCCACGAACGGTACGCCGTATTTTTCGAGCCAGGCGTACATATCTTCCCACTTAACGGGTTCTACGCCGTAAGCCGTTACGAGCAGATTTTTCCACTCGACTATATCTTTAACTTTCTGTTTTAAGTCGGCAAGGTGTTTCAGATCGCCCATACGGAAAGTCTTTTTCATATACTTATCCGAGTAAACGGGCGCTATTCCGCGACGGGTAGAACCGAATTTTCTGTCTTTAAGTCTGTCCTCTTCGAGTCCGTCGAGCATCTTGTCGTAGGGCATACAGATGGTCGCCTTGTCGCTTATTTTAAGGTGCTTGGGGGTAATTTCGATGCCCGCCTCGCGGAGTTTGTTGATTTCGTTGTATAAATGCTCCACGTCGATGACCATACCGTTACCCATAACGTTTACGGTTTCGTCGCGAAGGATACCCGACGGCAACAAATTGAGTATGAATTTACCCTTTTCGTTTATAACCGTGTGTCCGGCGTTGTTGCCGCCCTGATAACGCGCGATAACGTCGTACTTTTCGGATAAAAGGTCTACCATACGACCTTTACCCTCGTCGCCCCAGTTGATACCGACTATTGCAGTAAGCATAAATTTTTCTCCTTTTGCTTATATAATCGCCTTATACGTTGACCTCGGCTTTAATGCCGAGTAACGCGGCGTTTTTAACTAATATTTCTTCGTTTACGGATTTAAGGAATTTTTCGGTCTGTTTTTCGGCAAGTCCGCAAAAACCGTGCGCGTCGAAAATCTTTTTGACTTCCTCTTCCGTAAGGCAAAGTTCCTTATCGTTGACGAGCCTCGATATAAGGTCGTTTTCGCCGCCCTCAATCTTCACGTTGTTGCCCGCCGCGACGGAGTGCATACGAATTTTTTCGTGCGCCCATTGCCTGTCGAATCCTTTTTCCTCTACGAGGTACATAAGAATATTTTCCGTAGCCATAAACGGCAGTTCGCGGTCGAGATTTTTTGCAATGACTTTTTCGTACACTTTAAGTCCGCTTATTACGTTTATGTAAAGGTTGAGTATACCGCTCGTCGCCAGAAACGCTTCGGGAACGGAAATGCGCTTGTTGGCGGAGTCGTCCAAAGTGCGTTCCAACCATTGCTGAGCCTCGGTTATGGCGGGGTTGAGCGCGTCTATCATAACGTAGCGCGCGAGCGAGGCTATGCGTTCGCTGCGCATCGGGTTTTTCTTGTAAGCCATTGCGGAAGAGCCTATCTGCTTGTTTTCAAACGGTTCGTCCACTTCCTTCATATGGCACATAAGGCGAATATCCGACGAAAATTTAGCCGCGGACTGCGCCACCGCCGACAGGGTGTTTAACACGAAACTGTCGATTTTGCGGGAATAGGTCTGACCCGAAACGGGAATTATCTGCGTAAAGCCGAACTTTTCGGCGATAAGTTTTTCGAGTTTGAAAACTTTTTCTTCGTCTTTAAAAAGTTGCAAAAAACTCGCGCCCGTACCCGTAGTGCCTTTGCACCCGAAAAATTTGAGATTGCTTATTTCAAATTCTATACGCTTGTAATCTTCGACCAAATCGTTGAGCCAAAGGGTTGCGCGCTTGCCGAGCGTGGTAGGTTGCGCCGCCTGAAAATGCGTGTACGCGAGTATGGGCAAAGCCTTGTATTTTTCGGCGAAATCGCTTACGGCTTTAATTGCGTTTAAAAGCAGAACGCGTATCTCTTCCAACCCCTCGCGCATAAGCAGAATATCCGCGTTGTCGGTAACGTAGCAGGAGGTCGCGCCCAAATGAATTATTCCGCGCGCCTTGGGGCATACGTCGCCGTAGGCGTAGATATGCGCCATTACGTCGTGCCGAAGAGAACGCTCGTACTCGTTTTCCTTTTCGTAATCTATATCGTAAAGGTGGGCTTTCATTTCGGCTATTTGTTCGTCGGTTATAAAATCGAGTCCCAACTCTTTTTCGCTTTCCGCAAGGGCGACCCAAAGTTTGCGCCAGGTGGAATAGCGGTTATCCGCCGAAAATATTCTTTGCATTTTTTCGTCCGCGTATCTTTCGCAGAGCGGACTTACGTATTTATCTTTCATTTCCATATTATATTGTAGCACATATTAGCCTTAAAGACAAGGAAAAAGACGCGAAAATTTAATTTCGCGCCTATCATAATTTCTTATACCAAAGATATAAAAAACTTATACCACTTGCTTTTGTAATATAAATTTGCTATTATAAGTAGTTTATTTCCGCGTCGATAAAGTTTTGTATTCGTCGGCTTTTTAACAAAAGTCCGCCGCGTTCTATGAAAAATTGATCGACGGCTTCCCACAAAAACACCCAAGCGAATATGTCTACACATTCCACCCAAATGTCGTTTACGCCGAATTTGCCGAGTAGGAACATAAAAGCAAGACCTAAAATTCCGACTATGGCAAACCATATAGCCGTAACGGTTTTACGGCGCATATCGCGCGCGACTTCTTCCAGTTGTAAGGCGAAATAATTGCGGATAGCCGCCTTATACACGGGTTTTTCTTCTTCGCTTATGCAGTCGGACTTGATATTTATTTTTAGTTTTGTCTTTGGGTGATACGCGTTTGCGCTCGTAGTTAAAAAATCCGCCACCTCGGTGGAGATAACGGGTTTGCCCGTTTCGGCGTAGGGCGAAAGAAAGTCGGAGTCGTCCGCAACGCTCATATTAAGGTTTGCAATTTCGTCTGTAAATTTTTTCATAATCGTATTTTATCACTTTAAATTTTTTTTGACAAGCGTTTTCACATTGTCCCGTATAAGTGTTATTTAGGCGAAAATTGATTTTACCGCGTAAAAATGCTTGACGAAAACGGAAATTAAAATTATAATATTAGAAATTCTAAAATTAGAATATTTTTTGCAAGAGAGGTGCGGTCGTGGACGAGAAAGTAAAACCCGCAAAATTTTTCAACAACGCTAATAAGACGGTAGAGGCGTATCACCGCGTATTGCAGCCATTGTGTAAGGAACTTAATATTCCGCCGCTTGCGCTCGATATTTTGTTGTTCGTGGCGAACAACCCCGAGGACGCCACCGCGAGGGAAATTTGTAAATTTCGAGGGTTCAAACCGGGGATAGTTTCGGTATACGTGGAAAAAATGGCGGGCGAAGGTTTGCTTGAAAGGAAGAGCGACAGTGCGGACAGACGAAAGAGCGTTTTAAGCGTAACGGAAAAGGCTTTGCCGATAGTCGCGCGCGGGCAGGAGTTGCAAAAAAAGTTCGGCGAGCGGCTTTTACGCGGTTTAACGGACGAAGATATTACGGCTATGAAAAAAGCGTTTTCGGTGATAGAGTCCAACGTGGAATTTGTCCTAAAACACGGGTTAGAAGAGTAAGGATTAACGCTTGCAAAGACACTTTGTCATTGCAAGTCG
Source organism: bacterium (assembly GCA_963660735.1). GTDB lineage: Bacteria > Bacillota > Clostridia > Christensenellales > Borkfalkiaceae > UBA10281. Next base: position 7,829 of record CAVLAV010000032.1, on the reverse strand, counting down.
CAGGCGCGGCAATCCGTTTTTTCGTTGTCATTGCGAGCCTCAGGCGTGGCAATCCCCCTGAAAAAGTACGCGGCATATACTCCGTACTTCATTCCGACGGATTGCCGCGGTCGCTATGCTCCCTCGCAATGACAAGTAAAAAAAGTACGCCGAATAACTCATTCGGCTAATAAAAACTCAAACCAAAGGAGGCATTATGTTTAAACTATTAAAAAATATGCGGCGAAAAGAAGTAATAGCCGCGCTTATATGCGTAGTGTTCGTCGTGGGACAGGTCTATTTCGACCTGTTACTGCCCGACTATATGACCGAACTCACCACGCTTATAAAAACTTCGGGCACGACCCAAGCCATATTAAACGTGGGTCTTAAAATGCTCGGATGCACGCTTATAAGCGCGGCGCTCGCGATAGTCTGCGGATATATCGCCGCCAACGTGGCGTCGGGGTTCAGTTATACCGTAAGACGCAAACTTTTTTATCACGTAATGGCTCTGGATAAGGAAAATACTCAATCTTTTTCCGTTCCGAGCCTTATCACCCGCACCACCAACGATATAACCCAGATACAAATGATAGTGGCAATGGGTTTGCAAATGCTTATAAAAGCGCCGATAATGGCGGTTTGGGCGATAATTAAAATTCTCGGCAAGAGTTGGGAATTATCCGCCGTTACCGCGGGTTTCGTCGTGGCAATCTGCGTAACCGTACTGCTCGTTATGACGACTTGTCTGCCGCGATTCAGAAAAGTTCAGCAGACGACGGATAAAATAAATAAAGTCGCGCGCGAAAACCTTACGGGAATAAACGTGGTACACGCCTTTAACGCCGAGGAATACCAAAACGAAAAGTTCGACGAGCCGAGCAAGGAAATGCTTAATCTGCAAACCAAAAACCAAAGGCTTTTCGCGCTTATTCAGCCTACTATGTCGCTCGGAATGAGCGGACTTACCCTCGCCATTTACTGGGTGGGTGCACTGCTCGTAAATAACATACCCGCAAGCGACGCGGCGGAGCGAATTTCGCTTTTCAGCGAGATACTCGCGTTCAGCACTTACGCGACTTATATAGTTATGTCGTTTATGATGCTCGTAATGATTTTTATGCTCTTCCCGCAGGCGCAGGTTTCGGCGGAAAGAATAAACAAGGTACTCGACGCGCGCTCCGGGATAAACGGCGGCAAGGTAACGAAGGGGACGGAAACGGGCAGCGTAGAATTTAAAAACGTATCTTTTTCCTACCCCGAATCGCCCGAAAACGAACTTTCGAACGTGAGTTTTAAGGTAAATCGCGGCGAAACGCTCGCCATTATCGGCGCGACGGGCAGCGGAAAAACGACTTTGGTAAACCTTATTCCGCGCCTGTACGACGCCACGAGCGGCGAAGTTTTGGTGGACGGCGTAAACGTAAAAGATTACGACCTTTCCGCCCTGTACGATAAAATAGGCTACGCCGCGCAAAAAGCCGTAATGTTTTCGGGTACGATAAAGGACAACGTGTTTTTAGGCGAAAGCGCGGCGGCGCGCGACGAGCAGACTTTAAACGACGCGCTTTCCGTTTCGCAGGCGAGCGAATTCGTTAATAAGTACGACGAAAAAGCCGAACACAAAGTGGCGCAACTCGGGCGTAACGTTTCGGGCGGACAAAAGCAAAGACTTTCCATTGCCCGCGCGCTCGCGAGAAAACCCGAAATTCTCATTTTCGACGATACTTTTTCCGCGCTCGATTTCCGCACCGACGCGCTCGTCAGAAAGGGGCTTGCCGAAAAATATTCTTCCGCAACCAAAATCATCGTGGCGCAACGCATAGGCACTATCAAAAACGCCGATAAAATTCTCGTACTCGATAAAGGCGAGGTCATAGGCGAAGGCACTCACGACGAACTTATGAACTCTTGCGAGATCTACCGCGAAATAGCGAATTCGCAATTAGGAGCGTGATTAAAATGGAAAAAACGAAAAATAAAAACGGAATGCGCTCTGCGATGCAAAGGAGCGCGGCGTATATGCGTTCGGACGTAATATTCTTGATAATCGCTCTATTGGCTGCCGTCGGCAGTGCGGTTATCACCATTATCGGGCCGGATAAAATGGGCGACCTCGCCAACGTTATTTCTAACGGCTTGTTTGGCGAAATCGACCTTGGGGCTATTGCCGAAACGGGAATTTTCCTTGCGGCGCTTTACTGCGTCGGCGCGGTTTTGGTGTATATTCAGCAGTTTATAATGGCGTCGGTTACGCTTAAAACTTCCTACCGTATGCGCGCGGAACTCTCGGCAAAGATAAACCGCGTGCCGCAAAAATACTTCGTAAAGACCGAACAAGGCGATATTTTAAGCGTTATAACCAACGACGTTTCCACCCTGCAACAAGGCTTGTCCAACAGTCTGCCCACCATTATCGGCGCGACCACGCAGTTTATAGGTTGCCTTATTATGATGCTTATCACCGAGTGGCGGCTTGCGCTTATCTCGCTTGCAATAACGATTTTGGGTATCGCGCTCGTGTTTTGCATAATGAAAAACTCGCAAAAATTCTTTATCGCACGGCAAAAGAGCCTCGGCGAACTTAACGGGTTTATAGAGGAAACTTACTCGGGACACGAGGTGATAAAGGTCAACCGCGCCGACGGTCAGACCGAAAAAACCTTTGATAAACTCAACGAAAAAGTCTACGACGCCAACCGAAAATCTCAATTTTTATCGGGCGCGATGCAACCGTTAATGAGCGTTATAAGCAACGCCGCCTACGTTGCGGTGTGCGTGTTCGGCTCTATTTTCGCCCTGCAAGGCTCTATAGATTTCGGCGTGATAGTGTCGTTTATTTTATACGTAAGGCTGTTCACTTCGCCGCTTACGCAAATAGCGCAGGGACTTACCAACTTACAGACGGCGTCGGCTTCCGCGCATAGAATTTTCGACTTTTTGGAGAGCGAAGAACTGCCCGACGAAAGCAAAAAGACCGCCGAACTCAAAACCGTAAAAGGCGAAGTCGAGTTTAATCACGTAAGATTCAGTTACGCCGACGCGCCCGACAAAATCATAATAAAAGACTTTTCCGCGCACGTGGCTGCGGGGCAGAAAGTGGCGATAGTCGGTCCTACCGGCGCGGGCAAAACTACTATGGTAAACCTGCTTATGCGCTTTTTCGACCTTAACGGCGGAAATATAAAAATAGACGGCGTTTCCATAAGCGATCTGAAAAGAGAAAACGTACACGAATTGTTCTCTATGGTATTGCAGGACGCCTGGCTGTTCGACGGCACTATAAGAGAAAATCTTGTATATAATATGCAGGGCGTTACGGACGAGCAGATAGAAAAAGTCTGCGTTGCGTGCGGAATAGATAAGTTTATCCGTTCTCTGCCCCAAGGCGTGGACACCGAAATTTCGGAAAGTTCCACCATATCCGCGGGGCAACGGCAACTCATTACCATTGCAAGGGCAATGCTCCAGAATGCGCCTATGCTCATACTCGACGAAGCGACTTCTTCGGTAGATACGCGCACGGAACTCATTATTCAACGCGCGATGGACGCGCTTACCAAGGGCAGAACGAGTTTCGTTATAGCACACAGACTTTCCACCATAAAAAACGCCGACCTTATTCTCGTAATGAAAGACGGCGACGTTATAGAGAGCGGCACTCACGAAGAATTGCTTAAAAAAGGCGGCTTTTACGCCGAACTTTACAACAGTCAATTCGAGGCGGCATAGTCGTTATTTAAACGTTAAAACCCCTGCGGGGCGGTCGCGAAAGCGACCGCCCCACAGGGGTAACACTATATATTTTCAAGATGAATAAACTAAACGTTTGATGTCATTGCGTCAATGCCGCAAGCAATTTTGCTTCCTCCTTCGGGGGAAGTGGCACGGAGTGCCGATAGGGGATTTTACGCCATATTACTAGTTGTCATTGCGAGGCACGAAGTGCCGCGGCAATCCGTTGGAATAAGGGTCGGAGTATATGCCGCGAACTTTACTCACGGGGATCGCCACGCTTGCGCTCGCGATGACACGGAAAATTTACTGTCTTTGCGAGGAAGCGAAGCGACGAAGCAATCTCCCGGGAGGGTGGGTTTCCGCAAGGCATATACTATTTCACTTTGGTCGTGGGATATTGAGCGTAGCGAAATATCCCACCGAACTATTTGACGGCTTAACCCTTTGCGGCAAGTTCGCCGAGTTCCACGCATTTACCGAGCGCGTCGCCGTCGGGGTCGTTGTTGGCAATAACGCCGTCGGCTATAAGTACCGCGCCGTCGGAAACCACTTGTTGTTCCCAATTACGCATCCATTCGCCGTCGCCCCAACCGTAAGAACCGAACAAACCTACTTTTTTGCCTTTAAGTTTGCTTTCTATCGCCATAAAATAAGGCTCGAACTCGGTATCTTCGAGTTGTTCCGCACCCATTGCGGGGCAGCCGAATAAAATCACGTCGGCGTTAAGACTTTCGTCGTTAGCCTCGGCAACGCGGGTAATAGTTACTTCTGCGCCGCCTGCCGCCGCGCCGTCTTTAATCGTATTAGCCATAGCCTCGGTATTGCCCGTGCCCGACCAATAAATAATAGAAACTTTCATATATAAATCTCCTTTTTACGCAGGATTTGCCACGCCGAAAATCGCGGGCAAGCCTACGCCTTTTAACATTTTTTCGCAAATGCACTCGGTGCATTTTTTATACCGCTTAAACTTTTCCGCGGCGGATTTTTCGTCGGAATAAACTTTCCAATAGCCGCTTAATTTCACGCCTTTTTCGGGCGAGGCGATAAAGCCTTTCACGTCGGGTAAGGGATAACCCAAAAATACGCCCGATTCGTGCGGAAAGTCCTCGTTTTTCATACGCTCGCGGAGCAGGGAAAGAGCCTCGCTTACGGAAGAATATCTATATCCCACGCTTTCCAAAAATTCCTTGTTGTCTTTATCGAAAAGCACGCTATAGAGCGATTTGTCGTTATAAACGAGTACCAAAAGTCGTTCGCCGTTATCCTTTAACGCGCAAAACGAAAAGCCGCGATTTTTAAAGCAGCGGGCGATTTTTTCAAGATCGCGTAAGCCGTGTTTTTTAATGCAGACCATACTCGCGGGTTTAATGCCCGCAAAGGTAACGCCGCAATTTCTTCCCAAGGAATATTCGGTTTCGCTCATATCGCCCTCCTGTCAGTAATTAGTTAGGTTTTTTAATGGTTAGCATTTGCTAACCTGCATTTTAAAAATCAACCCCTATTCGGGGCAAAGTCTTTGGTTAGCGCCTGCTAACCGTATATAGTATAACACAAATTTTCTTCAACTGCAAGCGTTTCACCGCCGATTTTTATAAATTTTAAAAAAATTTTTTTACGCCTATCCTTTACTTGTCATCGCGAGCGTTAGCGTGGCGATCCCCCTGAAAAAGTGCGCGGCATATACTCCGACCATTATTCCAACGGATTGCCGCGGTCGCTATGCTCCCTCGCAAAGACAGTAAATTTTTCGTGTCATCGCGAGCGTAAGCGTGGCGATCCCCTCGAAAAAGTACGCGGCATATACTCCGACCATTATTCCAACGGATTGCCACGGTCGCTTTGCTCCCTCGCAATGACAAAGTGTCTTTGCAAGCGTAGCGAAGCAATCCCCCGGGAGGGTGAATTACCGCGCGTTTACGGTTATTACTTAAAAATAATGCGGGGCGAACCGAAAGGTTTGCCCCGCCCGAAAAAACTCTATTTTTTATTCGCTTTTGCAATCGTTAATTTTTTCCGAATTCGCCGCCGCGTGATATGAATTATAATGATAATAATAATACCTATTCGCAATACTGTCGGCAAACGTTAAAACAGTACCTATTACAGTCGTTCCGCTCGACTCCAGTTCCTTTACGGAAGATTCCACGTCGCGCGCTTTAACGTAATTATTTCTCGCGACGAAAATCGTTGCCTCGGCAAGGGCGGACAAATTTATATAGTCGGAAACAACTCTTACGGGCGCGCAGTCTAAAAGCACGAATTGATATTTTTCCTTTGCCTCGGCAAGCAACTGTTTGAACTTATCCGAAGTAAAGAATATCGAGTGATTTTCTATATGGTCGCCGCAAGTAATTACGTCAACGTCTTTAAAAGGTGTATGTTTTACGATTTCGTCAAAGGTTTTAGTCCCCTTAAAATAATCGGTTATACCCAAATAACGATGAAGAGAAACTCTTCTGTGGACGGACGGGTGGGAAAAATCACAATCTATAATAAGGGTCTTTCTGTTCGCCGCCGCCAAATCCTTAGCAAGATTTATACAGACCGACGTTTTGCCTTCCCCTGCAACCGACGATTGAATCTGATAAATCTGCCTGTTGGCGCATATATGATCGTAAACGAGCGCGTCGGCAACTTTTGTTAAATCGTGGCCGACTAATCTATTTGGATTTTGCGCCTCTTTTTTATCGAGTTTTTCGTTTGTGATAACACCCAAAGTTTTGTGTCCCGAAACGGTTTCGAGTCTGTCCGAAGAGGAGATTTTATCGGCTATGAAGTACACGCAAAGCGCATAAATAAACACCGCCGCAACGCCCAATATGCCCGAAAGCAAAACTATCGTTCTCTTTTTAGAGCCGACCGACACCTTGGGTGTTGCCGTTCCGTCCGCCGAGATGTCCGAATATTGCGGAGTTATTTTTAGTTTTTTATTCGCAAGAGGATTCGCCGTTTCGTCGCTTGGTTCGTAAAACTGTCTAAGCGCGCTTACTATAGCGGTAAGTTTAACTTTTGCGTTGTCCGCGGTCGAATCTTTGTATGCAAGATTTATAATAAGGCTATTGTCTTCGTTTGTAACCGTCAACGATTTGGAGGAACATTTTTCACCGCAATCTTTAGTCGCCACACTCATAACGTAGTCGCCTTTAGCGGTGTCGCAAATGGAAGGTACGTATACTCTCGCGACCGAAATTCCGGTCGTTACGTCCGTACCCGTTTCGGCGTCGACGAAAACGTCTACCGATGCAACGTAGTATCTCGGAGTAACCATTGCAACCGCAACGCCAACCGCGATACATACCGCTAAAATTATACATTCTACGAGCCAACACTTCTTGACTACGTAGAAAAAGTCTGCCAAGTTTAATTTCTTCTCATTGTTTGTCATACTTCATCCTATCGTCCGTAAATTTTATCCGTTAGTTCGACGCTTTAACGCATACGTTTAGTATTTTAACATATTCCGAAAAAACTGTCAACTGTTATGACGATTATAATCAATTTTAGAAATTCGCTTTTGAACGGGGAAGAAAAGAACCGCGCCGAAAGTATAAACCACGGCCGTCTCTTCCGCGCCGATAATGAGCGCGTCTATTATGTAGGCGTTCTCGTTTATTCCGCAAAGAATAAAAATAAGCGGCACGGCAAGCGCGTTTAAAATTACGGGGAAAAGCCCGCCGAGGACGAATTTCAAGTATTTATTCTTGATAAATCTGCCTATTAAATACGTGCCGACCGCGGCTATAAGTGTCGCGAGCGAACCTATTATAATATCGTAAATTCCGTTGCCGATCAGGTTGGAAATTACACACCCCACGAACAGTGCGGGGACTGCCTCGGGGAATAAAAGCGGCAAAACGGTGAGTGCCTCGGATACGCGGAATTGTAAAATTCCGAACGAAAACGGTTGCAACAAGTAGTTAAGCGCAACGTAAAGGGCGGCTATAACGCCCGCGCGACACAGTGCTTTTGCCGACGGATTAGCAAAAAAAGAGCCTTTGTTCTCTCGTTTTTCCTGAGAGTTTTTCATTTAATTGTACCTCGGTTTTTTTATTTACCCGTCGTTTTAATCTTTTGCTCGCTTTTTAATAAAGTTCGTCATATTGAGC
>CAVLAV010000031.1:0-11446 GCA_963660735.1 bacterium | reverse complement strand
CCTTTAAGTATTCGTCGTATTTGCGTTCGAGTCCCGACTGCCCCGCGCCGTCTATCGAAGTATAGCCGAGAACGCTGCAAAGCGCGTCGCCGTATGGGTAAACGCGCGTATTGTCGGTGGTAAAATAAACGCCGCTTATATCGTGGCTCATCAGTTTTGAAATAATTTCCTTCGACACGCCCTTTTTAACCGTTATTTCGGACGAAGAGTGCGTTATTATTTTTTGATAAAGCGCGCTCTCGTTCATATCGAGCGTTTCGGCGAGTATTTTTGCCGCAGACGCGGGATCTTTAAGCAGTCTGCACCTTATGTATACCGCGTAAGACTGCGCGTTGGAAACGAGCGTTACGCCGTTGCGATCGACTATTTTGCCGCGAACCGCCGTTACGGGTAATTCTCTCGTCCATTGATCTATCGCCTTGGACTGCAAATCTTTGCCCCACACTATCTGAACGTAAAACACCCTGCCGACCACGAATAAAAAAAGAAAGGTTATTGCGCAAGCAAATGCGAATAACCTCTTTCGTAGCGTGTTAAAACTGAAATCTTTAATAATTATAACTCCTTACTACGCGGCTTTTTGCATACCGTGTCCCTTTGCCCACGCGTCGATAACCTCGTCACTCATAGCGTCGGAGTAATCGTCGCTTACTCTTTCGTAAGCCTTCTGGAGTTCGTCTACTCTCTCGTTACGCGTAGAAAGCGAGCCGTCGAGCGACTTTAACATTCTCGCGTTGATGATTATAAGCGAAAGTATAAGTATAACCACCGCAGAATAAATTGCGATAAGCATTTTACCCTTGGAACTTATTCTGAAATTATCTTCTGCTTTACTTTCTCTTTTATAGTTTAAATCCTCGTAAATATCGTTATCCTCGGCAGACTCGAACTGCATAGTGGTAGACGAAGGTCTTAAATCTTCGCTTTCCTCTACGCGCGGAGCGGCAACGCTTTCCCTCATTTCGGGCGCACTCGTCCTTTGCGCGGTTTTGCCCCTGCGAAAATACTCTTCCACCGCGGAAGCCGTGTCGGACTTAACTTCAGAAGCAACGGGTTCGCCGTTATTGCGATAACGTTCGTAATGCAGTATTCTATCGAGATTGCTTTTCATCGTTTCGTTTTGCCTGCTATTTTCGGCAAAAACTTCGGACTCGGTTTTCAATTCGGTTTGCCCGTTATTATACATATTCTTTCTCCTTATAAATTATTATCTTCCCCGTGTAAATTTTATATTTTTTCCGCAATTCTCAACTTTGCGCTTTTGGAGCGCGGATTGCGACTTAATTCTTCTTCGGTAGCCTCTATCGGCTTCTTGTTTACTATATTTATCTCTTTTACTTTGCCGCACACGCAAACGGGAAATCTCTTATCGCAAACGCAGTCGGTTTCGAGATCCTTAAAAGTTTGCTTTACTATGCGATCTTCGAGCGAATGAAAGGTGAGAATAACCATTCTGCCGCCCTTTTTCAATCCGCGAACTATATCTTTTATCGCGTCGGAAAGTCCGTCGAGTTCTTCGTTCACCTCTATGCGAATAGCCTGAAAGGTTTTCTTTGCGGGGTGTCCGTTTTTCTTGAATTTTTCGGGAATACTCTCCTCTACGATTTTAACGAGTTCGCCCGTAGTTTCTATGGGTTTCTTTGCCCTTCTTCTGCAAATTTCGGCGGCTATTCTGCCCGCGAATTTTTCTTCGCCGTAAGTATCGAGTATATACTTGAGTTTAGCCTCGGAGTACCCGTTTACCACTTCTTTCGCGCTTTTACTTTGCGAAGAGTCCATACGCATATCGAGCGCGGAATCTTCCGAAAGATAAGAAAAACCCCGACTTCTGTTATCGAGTTGGTAACTGCTTACGCCGAGATCGAGAATTGCTCCGTCAAACTCGGTAACGCCCGCCATACTTTTGACTTCGTTGAAGTTTTTGAAATTAGTGTTAAACAGCGAATACCTGCCGTCGAACTCTTTCAGCCTTACTTTCGCGTTGGCGATAGCCTCGGAGTCTAAATCGGTGGCGATAAGCCTTCCGTCTTTGCCGATACCGCGAAGTATAGCCTCGCTATGCCCCGCTCCGCCGAGAGTGCCGTCGAAATAAATTCCGCCCTCTTTAAGGTCAAGCCACTCTATACACTCGTTTAACATTACGGGTATATGCGAGAATTTCATTTGCACACCTTTGCTTGAAGTATCTTGACGTTATCGGAAAAAGACCTTTCTTTTCTTCTTTCCTTTTTGACTTCTTCGCTCCATATTTCAAGGCGGTTGAAAACGCCTACGGTAATCACGTTTTTGTCTATGTGAGCGTAATCTTTAAGCGCTTGGGGAAGGAGGTATCTGCCCTGCGCGTCGGGTTGAATAGTGTAAAACCCCGACATAAACTCCGAGAAAGACTCCTGCGCCTCTTCGTCGAACAAGGAAAGCGAGAAAAATTGTTCGCTCATCTTGTCCATCGCACTCTTGGGAAGGACGTATATGCAAGGAGTAGTGCCTTTGCAAAACACTATTTCCTCGTTCTCGGGCAACTTGAACTGCGACGGAATTCTTATTCTGTTTTTTGCGTCGAGTTGATGCGCTTGTTCGCCCGAAAACATTATAACGCCCCCTTTTTAAAGATTACAACCATATTATATAAAATTTTTTAACCACTGTCAACCACTTTTGCCCATTTTATTGAAAATTTTTAAGATTTTTTGTTCGCGAGGAATATTTTTCGACCCTCGAGCGTAAAATGCGCGCCCCGAAAAATCATTCGGGGCGCGCGTTGAAAGCGTTTTTTAATCGTTCGTCGTGGATATACACTTCGCCAAAAGAGCGATTTGCGGGGGTTTGCGACAAAAAGTCGCAGGATTTTCTTACGGGTTCGGTCGTTCCGTCGAGAATTTCGGCGTGGGGAAAAAGTTTTTTAAATTCCTCTGCCACGAAAGAATAGTGCGTACAGCCGAGCGAGATAAAATCGACTTTTTTTTCGAGTTTGCAAAGCCTGTCGTAACTCTCGCGGTCGATATATGGTTTTTCACCCTCTCTCACCGCCCGTTCGACTTCGCTTGCCAACGATTTAAGCGGTACGATTTCCGCTTTACCTATGGCAAGTTTTTTAACGAAACTACTTTCGGCGGTAAAAGGCGTGCAGAATAAGTACCCCTTACCGTTGCCGACTTTGGGCAAAGTTTTTATTATTTTAACGCCGTAATCGAGGTTTATTTTATCGAGCGTAACCGAAAGAGTATTGCACGCCGCGATTACGAGTTTGGGCGCGAACGAAAGCGCGCGCTTTATAACGCTTTGCGCTATCGCCGACATTTGCTCTTCGGTTTTATCGCCGTAAGGCATATTGAGAGTATCGGAGAGAAAAACGAAATTTTCTTTATCGAATTTTTGCCGAAGAATTTTTAAAACCGACAGTCCTCCCGCACCGCTGTCGCATATCGCCACGCATCTGTTATCCATAAAACTACGATATGCGAATAAACAACCGACTATTACAAATTATGCAAAAAATAAGTTTCGGGCGACAACGCGAGGTTTAACGCGGAAGATACGACTTCGGCGCACTCGTTCACGGCAAAATCTATATCGCGCAAAGTTACGAACATATCGCCGCCCGAAAAATATTCGTCCACGCACTCGTTCTCGCCTGTTATTTCCTTCACGGCGCGTTGCGCGGATATTACCGTTGGAACGCCTATCGCAAGTACGGGTACGCCCATACTTTTAAAATTTATCTTTTTATCGGACGGATTTTCCGTTCCGCCGCCCGCGCGGATACCTGCGCTCGACAGTTGATACGCGCGACAAATTCTTTCGCGTTTTATAGCGCAAAGCGCGTCCACGCAGATTATAATATCGGGTTTGAGTTGGCGATTGAGTGCGGTTATCACCTCGAAACTGTCCACGCCCGTAACGCCCGCCACGCCGAGCGGATAAGCGCACACCTCGTTTATTCCGTCCACGCCCGCGCCGCGCGTAACCGCTATTTTATCCACAACCTTTTTACCGAGCGCGTCCGACGAAGTAAAGCCGTTGCCGAGCCCTGCTACGAGCGCGAAAAAATTTTTATCGGGGAAAATTCCGTCTATGACGGACTTTATCTCGTAAGCGAGCGTCCTTATAAAATAATCTTTTTCCTCCGCGCAATCGGGATATATCGCCGCGCGCGTTACGGTAACGTATTCGCCGCGAGCAAAATCGCCGTCCTTATCAATAACCACTCTGTCTACTACCACGCCGAAATTACCATTTCGTTTCTTTCCGCTTTTATACGCGTCGAGAGCCAAATCGCACGCTAAAGCCACCTGCCGACACCTCGTTTTTAAAAATATTTATAGATTATTTACTTAAAACGGCGAAATATCCTTGCCAAGACAAATTTTTTATGATAAAATAAATAGGACTTATAAAAACGAAGTATCAAAAGGAGATTATAAAGTGCCTAACATCAAATCCGCGAAAAAACGCGTACTCGTAAACGAAAAGAAGAATTCCGTAAACAAAAACAACAAATCGGAAGTTAAAACCGCAATCAAAAAATTGAACGACGTTATCGACGCCGGTAATTACGAAGAGGCGGTAAAACTTTACCCCGCTACCGCATCTATAATAGATTCGTCGGTAAACAAGGGCGTTTATCATAAGAATACCGCGGCTAACAAAAAGTCGGGTCTTCAAAAGCGCATTAACGCTTTAAAAAAGTAATTTAAAAAAATTAACGGGTTGACTTATTTGGTCAACCCGTTTTTTTATTCTACTTTTATTCCGAGTTCAGCCATAAACTCGATACTTAAACTCACCCACTCGGGTATGGACTTGCTCGCCGCGACGATAGAGCCGTCGCCGCCGTATACGGTTAAATCGTCGAGCGATATACCGTGGCAACCCCTGCCCCAAATATGCAGTGAGAACGGAACGCCCGCCTCTTCGTAAGCGCACGCCGCAACCAACGCGTTTTTAACGGGTACGCAAGCGTCGTCGCGCGTCGCCCATATAAACGCGGGCGAAGATTTTTCGTTGACGAGACTTGCTATATCGAGTTTCTTTTGTAACTCGGCGTTATTCGCGCCGCAAAGATTGTCGAAACTGCCGCGATGAGCCTTTTCTCCGCTCGTAATAACGGGATAAGAAAGCACTACCGCGTCGGGACGAGCGTTTACCTGCGACTTGAAAATTTCCGCCGCCTCGGGCGAATCGTAATAAGAACCGAGCGTTGCGGTAAGATGTCCGCCCGCGGAAAATCCAACTGCGGCAACCTTATTCTCGTCCGTCGCGTATTCGGCGGAGTTAAGCCTTATATAGTTCATAGCCATTATCGCCTCCGCAAGCGCGTAGGGATATTTTACGGGCGCGCAGGAATACTTTAATACGAAAGCGTTCCAACCGTAACCCAAATATCTCAAAGCAACGGGTTCGGCCTCGCGCGCACTCGTATAGGCGTAACCGCCGCCCGGTATAACGAGCATTGCGGGGCGTTTGCGTTCCGCGTTGATTTCACGCGAAATATCCGAAATATATCCCGTAAGCGTGCCTACCGCGCCTTCGGGCTTTTTTACCTTAAAATAATCGTATAAATCTACGTTTATGATACGCATAATTATCTCCTCCGATAGTTCCTTATAATTATATATTTAAACGGAGTAAAAGTCAATTATATAAGATAACAACAATAAGATAAAAAATATTTTTTAATTTATTGCCCGCCGCGATTGCCAAATCCGCGAAAATTTGGTATACTATTCGGCGTAGTAACTAACGGATAAAGGAACGGCAGATGAAAAAAATAGGTTTCGACAGCGAAAAGTATCTTAATTTACAATCGGAAAAAATTCTTGAAAGAATAGACGAATTCGGGGGAAAGTTATACATAGAATTCGGCGGAAAGTTATTCGACGATTTCCACGCGGCGCGCGTTTTGCCCGGGTTTGCCCCCGACAACAAAATAAAGATGCTTTGCAAGTTAAAGGACAGAGCGGAAATAGTTATAGTAATAAACAGTAACGACATAGCCAAAAACAGAGTGAGAGCCGACCTCGGCATTACTTACGACCAAGACGTTATAAGGCTTATAGACGTTTTCAGAAGTTACGGCTTATACGTACCGAGCGTGGTTTTGGCGCAATTCACCGCCGAAAACGACGCCGCGAAGGCGTTTAAAAAAAATCTCGCATCGGTAGGCGTAAAGGTGTACCACCACTACACCATAAAAGGCTACCCCAACGACGTACCGCTTATAGTGAGCGACGACGGTTACGGTAAAAACGAATACATCGAAACAACGCGCGATCTCGTTATTATTACCGCTCCCGGTCCGGGATCGGGCAAAATGGCTACCTGCCTTTCGCAATTATACCACGAACACAAACGCGGCAACAAAGTAGGCTACGCCAAATACGAAACCTTCCCCGTATGGAATTTACCCCTTAATCACTTTGTAAACCTCGCCTACGAGGCGGCGACCGCCGACCTTAACGACGTAAATATGATAGACCCGTGGCATTTAGCGGCTTACGGCAAACAAGCGGTAAACTACAATCGCGACGTGGAAATATTCCCCGTTTTAAACACTATTTTCGAGCAGATTATGGGCAGTTCGCCGTATAAGTCCCCCACCGATATGGGCGTAAATATGGCGGGTTACGCAATCTGCGACGACGCCGTTTGCGTAGAGGCGTCTAAACAAGAGATTATCCGCAGATATTTTAAAGCGCTTGCCAAGGAGCGCAGAAACGGACTCGAACCGCAGGAGTCGGTTAAAATAGATTTGATTATGAAAGGCAACGGCATCAGCGTGAACGATCGCAAAGTGTACGTAGCCGCGAATAAACTCGCCGAAGAACGCGCCTGCCCCGCCGCCGCTATTGAATTAGACGACGGAACGATTATTACGGGCAAAACCAACGACTTGTTTGGTTGCTCGTCGAGTATGATTTTAAACGCGCTTAAATACCTCGGCGGCATTGATAAAGAGGTTGACCTTATAAGCAAAAATTCCATTATACCTATACAGGACCTTAAAATAAAGTACCTCGGCAGCAAAAACCCGCGACTGCATATAGACGAAATGCTTATTGCACTTTCCTCTTCCGCAGAACACGACGAAAACGCCGCCAAAGCCATTAGTTTATTACCCAAATTAAGAAATTGCGAAGTTCATACCACCGTGCTTTTGGCGCACAACGACGAAAAGTTCTATCGTAAATTAGGTATAAACCTTACCTCTAACCCCGTATTTAAGGATAAAAATCAGGCGCATTGATGAAAGCGGCTATTATAGTAAACGCGTTTACCCGTTCGGCGGGAGCGGATTATCAACCCGCGCGTTTAAAAGAAGAATTTGAAAAAGCGGGCGTTTTTGCCGAAATTATAAAAAACGACGGCGCGCTTTGCAGAATAATAAACGGCGAGATAAGTTGCAACTTAAACGCGGACTTTTGCGTTTTTATCGATAAAGACAAGTATCTGTCCGCCGCGCTCGAAAAAAAAGGCGTAAGACTGTTTAATAAGAGCAAAGCGATTGAAGATTGCGACGATAAAGCGGTTACTTTTTTGCGCTTGTCGAATAACGGCGTACCTATGCCCGACACTATCACCGCTCCGCTTTGCTACACGCCCGAAGCGAATATTTCGGACGAGTTTATAAACGAAGTCGTAAACTCGCTCGGGTTGCCGTTGGTTATAAAAACGGCTTACGGCTCGCTCGGTAACGGCGTATTTTTGGCGCAAAGCGCAGAGGAAGTCAAAAAAATAAGCGACAACCTTAAATGCGTGCCGCACCTGTACCAAAAGTTCGTAAAGGAAAGTTACGGGCGCGACGTAAGAGTTATAGTGATAGGCGGAAAAGTTTTCGGCGCAATTAAGCGCGTTTCCGACGGCGATTTCCGCTCTAACCTGTCGCTCGGCGGCAAAGGCGAAATTTTTACTCCCGACGAAAGACTTATAAGTTTAGCGGAAAAGACCGCAAAACTGCTCGACCTTGACTACTGCGGAATTGATTTTTTGTTTGCCGAAAGCGGTTTTACCGTTTGCGAAGTAAACTCCAACGCGTTTTTTAAAGGTTTCGAAAGCATAACGGGGTTAAACGTAGCCGAGGCCTTCGTAAGGCACATTTTAAAAAGTACGTCATATTGAGCGTCGGCGAAATATCCCACGACTTAAGTGAAAAGTATATGTCCTCATAAACGTAAAAAATCGCCGCCGCGAAAATTTTTCGCGGCGGCAAAATTTTTATTTGAACATTCCGAATAAGCCTTTCTTTTCGTATTCCTCGGTAGAGATTTCGCTCACCTTATAACCCAAATCGGAAAGAACTTTGCTTAACTGCTCTTTATCGGGCGCGACTTCGCTTATTATTTCCGCCTCGCCTTTTACGTGAGATGCCTTAACTTTTTTACAATAAAAACTCTTTCTTATAGCGTCGCATACGTGCGCCTCGCACATACCGCAACGCATTCCGTCTATTTTTACTATCGTTTTTTTTATAAAAATCACCTATTCTGCGCCTTTAAGCGCCTCAACCATATCTATCTTTTTGTTTTTGCGCGATACGAGCAAACTCACTAACAGCGACACGCCGAAAGTTATTACCACGCTTATGAGATAACTCCAAAATCCTACGAACAAAGTAAGTTCGTATTCGGACGCGAGCGCAGTCATAAGGTAAGACAAAAGTCCGATGCCGCAAGGAATACCGAGAATAACGCCCACGAGCGTTACCCACATATTCTGACCTATTAAAAGTCCGCCTATGCGCTTATCCTTAAAGCCTACTACTTTTAAAGTCGCCATTTCGCGGTAGCGTTCGGTATAACTCATAACGCCGAGGTTGTAAAGCACGACCACGCCGAGCAGTACGCCCGCGAAAATAAGCACGAAAATCATTTGATTCATAAGTTCGAGGAAGGTATCGAACGACTTCATAATATCGCTTTTGGAAAGTGCGGTTTTTATAGTAGAATTAAGTTTTGTATCCTTCGGCTTGCTTATTTCTACCCCGTTTATGGTATCGGTAGTAGTTTCGTCGCGCAGGGCAAGAACCTCGTCGCGGCTTTCCGAAACGTAAACGGAATCTATATGATAATCAATACCTATGCTATCCGCAAATTTATCGCTCGCGACTATGCTTTCCGCTACGGAACGCATTACGCCCGCGACTTTTAACTTATATTCCTTTTCCGTGCCGTAAGGTTTTACGATAAATTCCGACCCGACCTTTAAATTGAGCGATTCGGCTATTCGTTTACACACGAAAACGCCGTCGTCGGTAATTTCGGTAAAGCCGTTTTTACCGTCTGGGAACGCGATTTTGCCGTTTTTGATATTATAAATATCAAGCGAAACGGGTTTTTCGTCGCCGTTTTTATCGGTTACTTGTACCGAAACGCTCGCGCTGTAATCGGCTTTATCGAACTTATTTACTACGTATTGCCTATCCTCGTCGGTAGCCTCGTCGTTTAAATAAATCCTCGTTTCGTAATTCATCGCCTTTTGATAATAGGTGTCGAGATAATTATTCATAGTGTCCGCCATACCGAGCGAACCGATAATTATAAGCGTACAACCTATTATACCGATAAGGCTCATTAAAGTACGCGATTTGTGGCGCATTACGTCGCGAAGATTCCACTTCGTACCGAAAGAAAATTTCTTCCATAAAGCGGTCTTTTCGATAAGCAATTTTTTCATTTTTTTAGGCGTGTACGGTTGCAACGCCTCTGCGGCAGTACCCTTTAAAATCTTTTTAACCGAGGTAAAGCCTATTAGAGTGAGCGCGACGATAACGAGCGCGACCACGAGCCAACAGAACCACGGCATATACAATTTCCACTCGGGCATATCGAAATAAGTACCCATAGAGCCGTTGGGGTTCATTATGAACCAAGCGATAAAATACCCGAGCCCTATGCCTATCGCACTGCCGAGCAAGCCGACCATAAACGCATACGAGGAATAATGCACGAGTATGCGCTTATTTTTAAAGCCGAGCGCCTTTAAAATGCCTATTTGCGTTTTCTCCTTGGCGGTTATACGGTGCATAGTCGTTACCATAGTTAAAACCGCAATCAAAAGGAACACCACGGGCAAAATAGAACCCATAGTCTGACCTTCTTCGGTTTCGCTTTTAGCCGCCGCGTAGGAGGTGCTTTCGTCCTTGCTTAAAACGAGCGTCGTTTTGCCGAGCGCGTCGTTTACTTTTTCCTTAAAGACTTTTTTATCGAGGTCGGAGCGCACGTTTATATAGGAATACACGCCGTCGCCCATATTTACCGCGCTGCAAGCCTTTTTATAAAAAGCGGGAGAAACGAACGCGTAACCGAATTTTTCGTAATCGGGCATAAGTTGCGTTTCGTCGCGAACGCAAACCATATTTTCGCCCGACTTGATAAGTCCGACTACTTTGCCCTCGAATTTTATAACGCTTTTATATACGAGCGTTATTTGGTCGCCGACCTTAAAGTCGTTTTCGGCGGCGTAGGTTTCGGAAAGCCAAACGCCGTTTTCGTCCGTAGCGTCGTAATCTTTGCCCTCGCCCGTCAGAACGAAAGTAGAAACGGTGAAATCTTCGCTTACGTTAAGCGCAAGCGCGTCGCCCGAGCGTTCGGAAATTTCCACGTTGGCGGAAATAAAGCGCGTGGCGGCTTGCACCCCGTCTATACCCTTTATTTTTTCGGCGTCCTCTTTGGTAAAGCCCGTTGCCTCGGTCGTTACCACGTGATAATCGGCGAGTTTGGTATTATTAAAAAATTTAGAGGTGTTTTTTTGAATACTCGTCCACTCGGCGTTAAACCCGACGAACATACCTACGCCTATGGCTATCATAATTATCATAGATATGAACTGCGCTTTGTACAGTCCCATAGTGCGCCAAAGTTTTTTAAATAACATTACCACTCCACCTCGTCGGCACTCATCGGGTTGGGTTGATCTTCAACCGATTTGATTTTACCGTTTTTAACTCTTATTACGACGTCCGCCATTTTTGCGATATTTTGGTTGTGCGTAACTATAACTATGGTTTTGCCGTAACTTTTAGCCATTTTTAAAAGCAGTTTTAAAACGAGTACGCCCGTTTCGGAATCGAGCGCGCCGGTAGGCTCGTCGCACAAAAGTATCTGCGGATTTTTAGCGAGCGCGCGGGCGATTGAAACGCGCTGTTGTTCGCCGCCCGAAAGTTCCGAGGGGAAGTTGTTTAAATGGTCGGCAAGTCCGACTTCCGCTATCATTTTTTCGCAAGGAAGCGCGTTGGGCGCAATCTCCTTTACGAGTTCTACGTTTTCCTTAACCGTGAGCGTGGGTATAAGGTTATAAAACTGAAATACGAAACCGACCGTAGCCGCCCTGTACTCCGCAAGTTCGTCCTGCGATAAGGTGGAAATGTCTTTTCCGTTTACTATAATCTTGCCGCTCGTGGGACTATCAAGTCCGCCGAGTAAGTTAAGCAAGGTACTTTTGCCCGCGCCGC
>CAVLAV010000030.1:0-11823 GCA_963660735.1 bacterium | reverse complement strand
TCGTCGGCAGAACGGCAACGCCTGTATTTATGCTCGTACTCGGTATGCGCCTTGCCTCATCCGACTTAAAGGGGATATTCTGCAATTACCGCCTGTACTTAATCTGTTTTTTCAAACAAGTGGTGTTGCCGCTTATCGTATTTGCCGTTTTTTATTTTATTCCCGTTGCGGTAGAACTCAAACAAACGCTTTTCGTGCTGTTCAGTTGCCCGATAGCGAGCGTGGCGTTAAATTACGCCGAAATGGTCGGCAAAGGGCAGAATACAGCGGCTAACACGGTTTTACTGTCCGTCGCCTCGTCGGTAATCACAATCCCCGTAATCACTTTGCTATTAAGCGTGTTTTAATAATTTAAAATATTTTAACTGCCGTCGGGTATTCTCCCCCTCGGCAGTTTTTTTACGTCATATTGAGCGTAGCGAAATATCCCACCGAACCATTATTGCTCATATTGTCATTAGACTTGTGTCAAAACCTCAAAATTTAATGTCATTGCGAAGGAGCGTAGCGACTGCGGCAATCCCACCGAATAACTGACAGGGCATATATTTTTTTATAATCAAACGGTTGAATTATTTCTTCCGATATGCTATAATAAAAACGCTAAACTAACCGAATATTTTAAACGAACGCTCATAGGGGGTATTATACCCTGTTATGCCTTTTACTTTTTTTGAATTTGATAAAAATGCAAATTCTACTTAGTGAAAGGCAACGTTCGTTTGTTTCAATAAGGTTAGTTTAGCGACAATCGGAGTTTGCGTTTTTTATGCGTCAACTGCGGTTGGCGCATTTTTTATTTCGGGGGTAAGAGGCTATGAAACGCTAAACGATATTTTTAAAATTCGGCAACTATAAAGAAATAAGAAAATAAAGGAAATCGAATATGAACACTAAAAAGGAATTAGAAGAGATTAAAAACAAAGATTTAACTAAAATGGCGAATGAAGAACTTATAAATTATAAGTCGGAATTAGTGAAAAGGGCGAGTAATGCAAGTAAGGAAAAGAAAGTCGGCTTAAAGAAACTCATTTATACGGGCGTAAGTTACTTGTTTGGTGCGGCAATAGGATATTGCGCCGCGCGGGTTCTTATGACTTATATATACACGGGCTCTTTAGACCCGCTACTGCCTAATTTAGGTCTTGCGCTTTTATGTGGCGTGCCTATTGCTTGTGCATATATATTTTATAGGCTTGCAAAAAGAAACGCCTGCCGACTTAGTCAAGCGTGTAACGATAAGATTATCGAAATAGACAGGCAAATTGCGCTAAACGATTTTAAGAGAAATTTAGAGGCTAAAACCAACGCCGACGAAACTCCCGTGTTTGATTTATAATTACAAATATTTAATAAGCCGAAATTTCCGTTATAGGAAATTTCGGCTTATTTTAGTTTTCGAGTCCCGCGAGATAGTCGATAGAAACGCCGAAAAATTCGGCTATTGCAATTAACTTGCTTAAAGTGGGTTCGCATTTGTTTTGTTCCCATAAACTTATTATGGATTTGCCTACGTCAAGTTGCTTTGCCAAAGCCACTTGTCCTAATCCTTTTTCTTGCCGCAACGCCTTTAAGCGTTCCCCGAAAGTTTCACTCATAATATTATTTTCCCATTATTATGGGAAAATGTCTTGACTTTCCATTATAATGGGAGTATAATATTATCAGTAACCCAAAGGAGAAAAATTATGTATTGCAAAAACTGTGGTCAGGAGATAGACGATAAAGCCGTCGTTTGTCCAAAATGCGGAGTTCAGGTATCTTCGTATAAAAGTTCGAGCGACTCGTCGAGTTTCGGTTATGCCTTGTTGGGCTTTTTAATTCCTATAATAGGGTTGATATTGTACCTCGTATGGAAAGACGAGTACCCTTTGAGGGCGAAATCCGTAGGTAAAGGCGCGCTCGTATCTGTTATCGTATCTGTAGTGGTAGGCATAATTTACGGGATAATCGTAGGCGTTACAATCGCCTCGTTTGCAACGAGTTATTGCGTTTTACTTTAAAAAGTGCCTGTATAGAGCGAAAAATAAATATTGTAGAGTTAATTTAAGCGCAGTGAAGAATATCCCACTGAAAAAGCGCGCGGTGCATAAACCTCGTACTTTCTCGGTGGGATATTTCGCTATCGCTCAATATGACGTACTTTTTTTACTTGTCATTAGGCTTGTGCCAAAGCCTCAAGTTTTATTGTCATTGCGAGGGAGCATAGCGACCGCGGCAATCCCTTGGAGTAAAGTACGGAGAATATACTGTGTTCTTTTTCAGGGGGATCGCCACGCTTGCGCTCGCGATGACACGGAAATTCAACTGTCATTGCGAGGCACGAAGTGCCGATAGGGGATAAAAGCGGCGATAAAATTGTACCGTCGCGGGGCGTTTAATCGGCAACGGCGTCGAGGTAGACGAAATATTCGGGTGCGTGGAATTTTCGGCGCATAGTCGGCGAAAGCGCAAATAAGTATTTTTCGCGTTCGCCGCCGTCCGTTTCTATACGGAAGGCGTTGAAAAATATCTTTCCGTCCCCCGTCTTTATATCGTCCGTGTTTACCGTGATAGTAGCCTCGTAACCGTTTTCCGTCGGCTTTACCTCGCTTTTTACGAAACAATCGTCTATATACTTTAAATCGAGTATCGGCGCGCCTATTTCGGCGTTCCACCCGAGATAGGTTATTTTACCGAGAAATAAATCGCCCGCGGGGGATAATTCAATTTCGTAGTACGATTTGCGCTCGCTGTCCGAGCCTATGAAAATCTCGCAAACGTCGCCGTCGCAATGAAATTTATTATACCCTTTATGCGCGCAAAAAAGTTTACTGTTTTCGCAAACGAATTTAAAACTCACGGTTTTTTCGTTGCGAGTTACCGTTAAATAGGTGTTATATACGGCTTTTTCGCCGTTTTCGCAATTTCTTAAAAGCATAATACGATATTACCACACCTACGAATAAAAAGCAAGTATATTTTGTAACAAATCGGTCGATAATAACGCCGCTATGAAAAAAAGTTTTCGTAAAAAACTTAAAATTACGGCTTGCGCGTTGTTTGCGGCGGCGATTTGCGTGTTTTTAAGCGTGAGTCGCGGCGATTTGACCGAATATAAAGACAGGTCGGTGTTTTTGCGCTACGCCTCGTCGGCGTGCGAGATTGCGCGCGGCGAGGAAAGATTGTATTTGCGCAAAACCCTAAAAGGCGAGTGCGCCGAGGTCGAAAGCGAAGAAGATTTAATTAAAACTCTGAAAGACTTAAATGCCGAAAAACTTTTTAGCGAGAGCGGCGAAAATTTCGATTGCGAATATTATTATAGTCCGCGTATAGCGCGATTTACGATAATTAATGATAGGCGAGTGAATTTGCACGTAACCCGAAGAAACGGGGTGATTACGATAGGCACGCCGATAAATTTCGGAAGTTTTTAAAAATTTTTCTCGGCGAGGTATAAAATTATTTCAAGCGGTTAATAATCTATGCCGTAAGCGCAAGAGCGCAAAAAAAACGGAGGATTTTAACTTATGTCGGAAAAAAAGACCTCATCGGTACTTAACTTTTTCAAACGCAACCTTTATTATCTGCTTATCGGCGTCGCGCTGATAACGATAATCACAGTAACCGCGATAGTAATCGCAACGAGCGGCAAAAACTCGGATTTGGCAAATAAGCCTTCGTCCGAACAGCCGAGCTCGTCCGAGCCTGCATCGGAAGAACCGAGCAAGCCCGATAAGCCGAGCGAACCCGACCAACCCGATCAGCCCGATAAGCCGAGCGAACCCGATAAACCCGACGACCCAGTGGATGCGAAAATAGAATTCGTACTTCCCGTGGCGGGCGCGACTATAGGTAAGGAATTTACTTCTTCTACCGTGGTGTTCAATAAGACTCTCGGCGTGTATACGGGGCATATGGGCATCGACTTTAACGCCGAGGCGGGTACGGAAGTTTTGTGCGCCTACGAAGGCACTATCGAAAGCATAGAAACGACCTATCTGCAAGGCACTACCATTACCGTAAATCACGGCAACGGACTTAAAACGGTGTACAATTCCGTAGAGGCAAAAGAGGGGCTCGCAAAGGGTCAAAAGGTAGCCAAGGGCGAGGTTATAGCCACGGTTTCGGATAACAATCGTCAGGAATACAAGGACGGCGCGCACCTTCACTTCGAGGTGTACGAAAACGAAACCAAAGTAGACCCCAACAAATATTTAATGCTTTCTCAAAAATAAATCATAATAGGGCAAGTCCTTCCGTAAAATGTACGGGAGGACTTTTTTATTATGAATAAATTATGCGCGCGTGTTTTCAGCGTGCTATGCGCCGCCGCGATTATAGTCGGCGCGGCGGCGGTGTTGCCCGCCTGTAAAAAGAGTGCGGAAAGGGATAAATGCGAAATCGTCGCCGAATACCAAAAGGGTAAAATATGCGGTAAATCGCGCTATACCTATACTAATGATAGCGATAATTCCTTTAAAGAGATTAAGTTTTGCCTTTACGCCAACGCGTACAGGGCGGGCAGTAAGTACGCGCCTGTGGAGGCTTCGGCAAAGGAGTCTACCTTTAAAGAGGGGTACGGCGGAATTAAAATAACCTACGCCAAAGTGAACGAGGAAGAGGCGGCTTTTAAGGTTTGCGGCGAGGACGAAAACGTTTTGGCTGTGGAAATTCCCGAACTGTTCCCGTCAGAAAAAATCACGGTGGAGGTTGGGTTTGAAACGACTTTGCCCAAAGCCGCGTTAAGGCTCGGAGAAACGGGCAGCACCGTAAACCTCGGCGATTTTTACCCCGTTTTGTGCAAGGAAGAAAACGGCGAGTTTAAAGAGTGCGCGTATTCGCCTTTCGGCGACCCGTATTACAGCGACTGCGCCGATTATTCGGTTACGCTTACCGTGCCGTCAACCTATACGGTCGCGTCTTCGGGTTATCCCGAAAACACCCGCGCGGACGGCGAAAAAACGACTTACGCCTATTCGCTTGCGGGCGGCAGAGATTTCGCTTTCGTTCTTTCCGAAAATTTCCGCGTGGCAAGCGTAAGGAGCGGCGACGTAACCGTGAACGCCTATACCACGGGCGAAAACGCCGATCAGCTCGCCGCCGTTGCCAAAAACGCGCTCGAATATTTCGGTTCGGTTTTCGGCGCGTATCCGTATAAAACTTTTTCGGTGGCGGTAACTCCGTTTAACTGCGGCGGTATGGAATATTCGGGTATGTGCTATTTATCCGATAACCTTAAAGGCGACGAGATAAAATACGCGCTCGTACACGAGGTCGCGCACGAGTGGTGGCATTGCCTCGTGGGTAACGATCAAATAAACGCGGCTTATATAGACGAGGGACTTGCGGAATATTCCGCTTACCTATATTTTAAAAACGCGGAAGGAAACGCCGAAGTCGCCGAAAAGATATATAACGGAGCGATAGCCGCCTATAAGGCGTTTTTCGATATAGAAAAGACTTTGAGCGGAAACGCCGACGCCACTATGAACAAGAATTTACAGGCGTTTTCCTCGCTTGCGGAATACGTTGCGATAAGTTACGACAAGTCGCTTATTATGTTCGTGAAATACGCCGAAACGGTTGGCGAGGCAAAGGCGGTAAAACTGCTTAAAAGGTTGGCGCGCGATAACGCTTACGGCAATATCGACCTGACTACGATTACCAAGACTTTGGGTCTGAAAGAATTTTTCGTATCTTTCGTAGAGGGTAAAGTGCTTATTTAGTTGAAATTTTGCGATAAAAGTGATATACTCTCCGCGGCGGCGTATGCCGCCGCGGAGAGTATAATGCGTTTATTCGAGTATAAATGCCCTAAATGCGGCAAAGTTTTTGAAGAGATGGTAAAAAATTATAACGACGAGGTTAAATGTCCCGTTTGCGGCGAAGTTGCCGAAAAGAGTTACAGCGGAACTATGTTTACCGCTACGGGCAAACAATCGGGCGGTTGCAGCGGGAACTGTTCCACCTGCTCGCACTCTTGCAGGTAACTTACTGACGCTCGATATGGGATAAAAACACGTCATTCTGTCAATGTCGAGCGAGCAAACTCCCGGGAGGGTGGAGGTCTACGGAGTATATGCTCCGTACTTTTTCAGGGGGATTGCCGCGGTCGCTTTGCTCCCTCGCAATGACAAGTAAAAAGTGTGCAGTGCATATCTTTTTCACTTCGGTCGTGGGATATTTCGCTGACGCTCAATATGACGTACTTTTTTACACGTCATTCTGAACGGTAGTGAAGAATCCCACTGAAAAAGTGCGGTGGTATATACTTTTCTCTTTGGTCGTGGGATATTTCGCTGACGCTCAATATGACGGGAGAGGCAAGGGCGGGATATTTCGCTTGCGCTTAATATGACGGTGCGGGAAAGGGTCGGTAACGGCGGGCGTTTTATTTTATATTTGTTCGGGTGCGGGCGGATTATCGAGAGGTAATTCGTCCGATTTATGTTTTTCTTTAAATAATAATTTCAAAAGTATGGGGCATACTATCGAGGAGATAAGTATGAGCATTATCGTCGCAAGTAAAGGATTGAGTCCGTTTTCCGCGGCGATAAGCGATTGTCCCGCCGAGTATACCGCCAAGGCGACTTCGCCGCGGGCGATCATTCCGCAACCTATAGTAAGGCTTTCCTTATTGGTAAATCCGAAGGGTTTTGCGGCGAGCGAACAACCTATAATCTTGCCCGCTATGCCGAGTGCGACGAATACAAAGCCGAACCATAAGGCGTTTAACGAGAAAGAAGAGAAGTCCGCGCTTATGCCTATGTACGCAAAGAAAATGGGAGTGAATATCATATATCCGCTGACCACCGCTTTGCGGTCTACGAAAGGCGTGTCCTCTAATCCCGAAATCATTATGCCCGCGACGTATGCGCCCGTAATGGAGGCTATGCCGAAAAACTTTTCGGAGCAGTACGCGTAGAAAAAGCACATCGCAAACGCGAAAATGCTCGTGCGGCGTTTGTGCGGGAATTTTCGTTCTTCCCAATTAAAGTACATACGAAGCAAAATTCCGAGACCTATGGCGAACGCGAAAAATCCCACAGCTTTTAAAAGCGTTATGCCTATTTGTTCCGCGCCGCTGCCTTTTAAACTCGTAACTATACTCAACGCGATTATACCTATAACGTCGTCTATAACGGCGGCGGAAACTACCGTTTGTCCTACTTTGCCGTTTAATTTGCCGAGTTCTTTAAGCGTTTCCACGGTTATCCCCACGCTCGTGGCGGCGAGGATTGTTCCTACGAAAATCGCGTTTAAAAGTTTGTCGTGAGAATATTCCGAGTACCCGTGCAAAAACGCCATCGCGCCGAGCGCGCCGAAAAGCATAGGCGTTATTACGCCCGCTAAAGCGATGAGCGTGGCGGCGAGTCCGCTTTGTTTAAGGTCGGAAAGTTTGGTTTCGAGTCCGCTCGAAAAAAGTATAAGCACCACGCCCACCTGACTGAACGCGTGCAGCACTTCGCTCTCCTGTTCGCTCGGGTTCATAAAAAACGACAAAAAGAAGTTGTCGGGGTTGTTAAAGCGTTTTAAAACGCCTATTAAAAGTCCCGCGACGACCATTCCCGTTACCTGCGGCAATCCGATTTTGCGGGCGAGCAGTCCGAAACTTTTGGCGAGCAACAATATTACGGCGAGATAATAAAAGATATTTATTATTTCCATACTTTTCCTTCGTGGCGAATATAATATATAATGAATAAGCGCATAGCGGCGATTCGCTTTCGCCGCAAGACTACGCAATTATACTCTCAACGCCCGACTTTGTCAACGTTTTTGGCGTTAAAAATTTTTCTGCGCTGCTAAAAAGGTGCAAAATGCACGAAAAAACGGGTAAAAAATAAAAAATTTATTATTTTTTTAAAATAACGCTTGTAAAATTTGAATATAACTGCTATAATGTAAAGGAGAAAACCCTCACACGGGGCTTTCGGGCATTATACTGCGCTTTAAAGAGGTAGAATATGAGAACGTTTCACGGGAATAAAATAGCGGCGAAAGCCAACGTAAACAGAACGGGTACTTCGGTTACGGAAGAGAAGTTTTCCGCGAGCGAAGAACTTCGCAGGCTTCGCGGTCAGTTCGGAGAGGACGTTTCTGCCGAAACGGCGGCGTCGGAAGTCGCACCCGTAAAGGTGTATAAGCACGCCTATATAAGCCCGACTTTCACGCAGAAGATGATTGCGGCGGACGAAACTATTCAGGAAAGATACGACGAACTCAAAAATTACGCTATCCGTTTCCGCAAACTCAAAGCGAGAATTTCGAGGAAGTACGATTCTATCAACCTCGGCAGGTTGCATTTCGTCAAGTTTATGGTTGCGGGCAAAACGCTTAAACTTTACCTTAACATAGATCCGTCTTTGGTAGACCCCAAATTCCACTGCGTGGACGTAAGCAAAAAGGTAAGTTACAAGACCGTACCCGTAATGCTCCGTATAAAGAGCGCGAGGGGCGTCAAGTACGCTAAAATCCTTATAGACCGTTGCGCAGAGCAGCACGGATTCCTTCCGCGCCGCAAGAAGAAGGAAGTCGATTCTATGGCTCTCGTGAGAGAACATCAGAAGATGAAGGATGAAAAATTCAAAAAATTACACCCCGAACTCTTCCCCGAAGGTTAATTTTGATAATTTCTCGGGATATTATCGGGATAAAACGAAAAAATATCGTAAAAATCGTTGACAAAAATATAAAGTTATAGTAAAATAAATTAGCACCTCTTGGCGGGGTGTTAATTTTTTGGGAAGTGAAAGACAAATGGCAAAAGGAAACAGAACGAGAATTACGTTGGCGTGCACCGAATGCAAGCAAAGGAATTACGACGAATATAAGAATAAGAAGAACGATCCCGACAGAATAGAGATCAACAAATACTGCCCTTTCTGCAAAAAGCACACCGCGCATAAAGAAACGAAGTAATTCGTTTTAAAGGGGAGGCAATTATGGATAACAACAAAACGACCGCGGACAAGTCCGTAAAAAAGCCTAATAAGAACAAAAAACCAAATATATTCAAGCGTATGTGGGGCAAGATTAAGGAAGTTTTTTCCGAACTCAAAAAAGTTACCTGGCCCGACTTTAAAACCGTTATGAAACAACTCGGTTGCGTTTTGGTAACCGTGGTTTTAGTTCTCGTGGTAATTTTACTTATGGATCTCGGTCTTGAACAGTTGCTTAAACTCATTCAGGGCAGCGGCAGCGCGGCTGTTAAGGCTTTGACCGAGGTATTGTAATGTCTAACGCGGAACAGGCTAAATGGTACGTTATTCATACCTATTCGGGTTATGAAGCGTTAGTTAAGGACAATATCGAAAAACTTATCGAGAATAACAATCTCGGCGACGTTATATTCGATATTAAAATTCCTATGGAAGAAACCATCGAGGAAAAGAGCAACGGCAAGAAGAAAGTAGTGCAGAGGAAGATTTTGCCCTGCTACGTCTTTTTAAAGATGATCTATTCCAACGATATGTGGTTTTTGATAACCAACACGCGCGGAGTTACGGGTTTCGTAGGTCCGCAGGGTAAAGCCGTGCCTCTCGGCGAGGACGAAGTGCGCAAAATGCGCCTCGAAGAAAAAGTCGAGAATTACGACCTTGCCGTCGGCGACGAAGTAAGCATCGTTTCCGGTCCGTTGACTTCCTTTACGGGCGTTATAGAAACGCTCAACGAGGAGGCTCAAAAGGCGCGCGTAAGAGTTTCGATGTTCGGCAGAGAAACCGAAGTAGACCTCGATTTTATTCAGTTGGATAAAATCAAGGGCATAATGATGTAATTTGCATAAAATCGGGAAAAGTTTTCCGTTTTTATAAATAAGTGGGAGGGAGCGTCAAATCTTAATTAAGGGCGTTTCCGCTGTTTACCACGTTTTTGGAGGAGAAAAATGGCTAAAAAAGTTACTGCGATCGTAAAATTGCAATTACAAGCCGGCAAAGCAACTCCGGGACCTCCGGTAGGCTCGACTCTCGGACCTTACGGTATCAATATCCCCGGATTCACGAAGGAATTTAACGCCAAGACCGCTAACGAAGTAGGTCTTATCATTCCCGTCGTGATAACTATTTATCAGGACCGTTCGTTCACGTTCATACTTAAAACGCCCCCTGCACCCGTTCTTATAAAGAAGGCGTGCGGAATCGAAACGGCTAGCGCAAAGCCCAACAAGGACAAAGTTGCAAAACTTACCAAGGCGCAAGTCGAGGAAATCGCAAAGCAGAAGATGCCCGACCTTAACGCGGCGTCTTTGGAGGCTGCTATGAGTATGATTAAAGGCACGGCTCGTAGTATGGGTATCACCGTAGAGGAATAATATAATAGGTGGGAGAGAGAAATCTCGTTAATTACCACAAGGAGGACTTTCAGACAATGAAATACGGAAAAAAATATGCCGACAGTATAAAGGCATACGACCGCACTAAACAATACGACGTCGAAGAGGCGATGCAATTAGTCGTAGACAACGCCAAAGCGAAGTTCGACGAAACCGTCGAATTCCATTGCAGACTCGGCGTAGATCCCAAGCAAGCGGATCAACAAGTCAGGGGCGTTATCGTCCTTCCCAACGGAACGGGTAAAACCGTAAGAGTTTTGGTTCTTGCCAAAGGCGAAAAGGCGGACGCGGCTACTGCCGCAGGCGCGGATTACGTCGGCGCGGAAGAACTCGTGGCGAAGATTCAAAAGGACAACTGGTTCGACTTCGACGCGGTTATCACTACTCCCGATATGATGGGCGTGGTAGGTAGAATAGGTAAACTCTTAGGTCCTAAGGGCTTGATGCCTAACCCCAAGTCGGGTACGGTTACTATGGACGTAGCAAAGGCTATCGCCGATATTAAAGCAGGTAAAGTCGAGTACAGGCTCGACAAACAGGCTATAATTCACTGCGCCATAGGTAAAAAGAGTTTCGGCAAGGAAAAACTTGTCGAAAACTACAACGCGCTTTTAGACGCCATCATCAAGGCAAAACCCGCGGCGGCGAAAGGTCAGTACGTAAAGAGCGTATCTTTGACTTCCACTATGGGTCCCGGCGTAAAAGTTGCTCCCAAGGGCGTATAATCGCTTGACAAACCGCTTTTAATGCGGTAAAATAATAAGGTAAACTACCGTAGACAGCAGGTTTTAAAGCGTTTTTCGCTACCCGCCGAGGTGAAAAGTTTCAGTCCGATTTATTTTTCGGTCTTTGACTGCTCACGCGCGCGGTCAAGGACCGATTTCTTTTTACGGTAAACTGCGTGGCAACCACGCAAAATTAAGCACGGAGGTAATTATGTCTGCAAACAAAGACGCTAAACAGCAAGTAGTAGAAGACATCAAAGCGAAGATTCAGGCAAGTAAGTCGGTCGTACTTATCGACTATAAAGGCTTGACCGTCGCCGAGGACACTCAATTCCGTTGCAATATGAGAAAGATCAACACCGAGTATAAGGTACTTAAAAATACCTTGCTCCGTCGCGCTTTCAACGAACTCAACGTTACCGCTTTCGACGAGGATCTTAACGGTCCTACGGCGGTTGCGTTCTGTCCCGACGAAACGAGCGCGGCGAAATGCGCTGCCGATATGTGCAAAGACACTAACGATAAAATTTCGTTAAAGAGCGCGTTCGTTGATAATTCTTACGTTGATAAAGACGGAGTTAAAGCACTCGCGTCGATACCTTCCAAAGAGGTACTCGTCGCCAAACTCGCCGGAGCGTTATCCGGTATCGTTCGCGGACTTGCGGTCGCACTTAACGCAGTCGCGGAAAAACAACAAGCAAACGCTTGATTTAAGGGCAAAAATAAAAATAGAGAGGATAAAAAAATGGCTGATATTGCAAAATTTATCGAAGAGATCAAAGG
>CAVLAV010000029.1:0-12205 GCA_963660735.1 bacterium | reverse complement strand
TTTACTCTAAATTGCCAACAGAAGTTGTTTACAGGTACTATTATAATAGAAAGTTTTCGAGTTGTCAAGCGTTTTTCTCAAAATTTATAGAAAATTTTCGAGGAAATTTATTTATGGGCTGTTATGAAAGAATTAAAAAGTGTGCGAACGAAAGGAAGATTAGTATAACTAATCTTGAAAAAGAATGCGGCTTCGGCAACGGAACTATCGGTAAATGGCAAAAACACAACCCGATATTAAAGAAACTGCAAGTTGTTGCAGATTATTTTGGAAAACCGATAGAATACTTTCTAAATGGGGATAACGCTTCTGTGCATCATAATGGCAACGTTCTCACTAACTGCATAAGCGAAAGCGACAATGCCATTTTATTTATTTCGGGTGAAGAATGCGAATTTTCCAAGCAAGAATTAGAACTTGTTGCTACATATCGTACTTTGGGAATAGAAAAACAAGCAAAGTTGATTCAATATTTGCTTCAATTAAAAAGTGATAAAAGTGAGAATAATTGACTTTTTCCATAAAGTCCTCTATATATTCGTTCTTATAGGACACTTTACTGAAAATTGCAAAAATCGCCACTTTTATCACTTTAATACAATCATAATAGGATATGAAAATGGATGTTGTTTTATATTTAAGGTATAGTTCTGACAGGCAAAATGAACAATCAATCGAGGGGCAACGCCACGTTTGTGAGAAATATTGCGCCGATATGGGATATACGATCGTCGGGGAATACGCCGACCGAGCATTGAGTGCATCAAAAGATACCGACAAACGAGTTGACTTCCAAAGAATGATACGCGATAGCGAAAAACGATTATGGCAAGGTGTTATCGTTTATAAACTTGACCGATTTGCCCGCAATCGTTACGATTCCGCAACCTATAAAACCCGCTTAAAGAAAAACGGCGTAAAGGTCATTTCTGCCACCGAGGCGATAAGCGATAACCCGGAGGGAATTATTCTCGAATCCGTATTAGAGGGAATGGCGGAATTTTATTCCAAGGAACTTTCCCAAAAAATAACGCGCGGTATGCACGAATCAGCGTTAAAAGGAAATTCCTGCGGCGGGCAAATATCGTTAGGTTATAAAATTGAAAATAAGAAATTAGTAATTGATCCGAAAACTGCGCCGATTGTTCGCCAAGCCTTTGATATGTACGCAAACGGGCATACGGTTGCAGAGATATGCAAAGTATTCAATGCGGCGGGATATAAAACAAAAAGCGGTTCGGACTTCAATAAAAATAGTTTTCATTCAATGTTCCGAAACCGAAAATATATAGGTGAATACAAATTTATGGAAGTCGTTATCGACGATGGTGTTCCCGCAATTATAGATAAAGACACCTTTGACCGCGTGCAAACAATATTAAATAGAAAGGCGCAAGCCCCCGCAAGAGGCAAAGCCATTGTTGATTATATGCTGTCGGGAAAAGTGTTTTGCGGACATTGCGGAAAACTGATGACCGGAACGGCAAGTACAAGTAAAACAGGACGAAAGTATTTCTATTATACTTGCGCCGGGCGGCGGTCGCATAACGGTTGTACAAAGTCCCCTATTAGAAAAGAAATGCTTGAAGAAGCAGTAGTCAACGATACCATAAAAATGCTTACGCCCGACTTCATTGAATACCTTGCGGATTTGGCTGTTAAAGAATCGGTGAAAGAGCGCGAAGAAAGCACCTTGATTCCGTCGTTAAAAGCCGAAATTGCAGAGTATGACAAATCTATCGAACGGCTCTTAAAACTCGTAGAAAACGGCGCAGAATCGCCCTCATTAAGCAAAAGATTAAATGAGTTGGAAAAAGCAAAACGGACGGCAGAAAAAAATCTCGCCAAGGAAAATGCTGAATACTTTATGCTTGATAAAGCGCAGGTCGTATTCTTCCTTACAAAGTTTACAACAGGGGATAAAACCGATCCTGAATTTCAACGCCGCATAATAGATTTACTTGTCAATTCCGTTATTGTATGGGACGATAAGGATAATGATGACGGAACGCAAGACATTACAATCACATACAACTTAACGCCGAAGAAAACGCGGAAAATCACGGTAAAAGATATTCGTAAAAGCGAGTGCGTATTTCACCCCGTTAAGTCCACCAAAACAAGCAAATACGCACCCTATATAATCGGCAATGTTGTGTTTGCAATCAATGTAAAACACCGCTTCGAGTGAGGCGGTGTTTTTCTTGTTATAAATTGATAATTTCGGACTTGTCATCTTCCGTTTTAGGCTTCTTTTTCAAATCGTAGAGAAAAGCCTCGATTTGAAGAGTAAGCCATTCTGTAAGATCGCCGTAGTTCTTTACTATGTACTCCTGACAGTCTTTCGACATAATAGATTTCGCGCGTTTAATAGCAGTATCGAGCGCGACTTTTTGAGCGGCAATATCAAAGGCATTTTTGTCTTTCAGTCCCTGTACATATGTCTGATAGACTTCTTTTACAACCGTCTGAACGACCTGAATCGCATCGGTTAAAAAGCCGAGTGCCTTTTTGTCTTTGATTTTTCCGTCGAGCCACGCCGTAATGCGAGCGACTGCCCAAGTTGCGATTGTGGTTAAAATAACGCTTAACACGCTGAATAGAATTTGCTGAAAGTTCATATTATAATTCCTCCGAAAATTTATTTGATGATGAGTGCTAAAATAGCACCGACGACTGCTCCCATAACTGCCGTAATTATCGACGTTACAATAGTACGCCTATAATATTTGGCAGTTTCGGCGGGTTCGCTTTCAAGGCGTTGCAATCTTTTGCCTTGTTCTTTTTGTTCGTTGAGCATATGTTCCATATTTATTGCAAGTTTATTGACGGAAAGAGCGAGCGTTTCGATTTCGCCCTGCTTTTTCTCAATATCGCTTACACGGTGTTTCAGGGACTTTATCTCGTGTTCGTGGTCGTTGAGTTTCAACTCAACCTGATTGTCTGTCATTGTTTGATTCCTCCTGCTTCGGTTGAAGTAATTTATCAAGCAATTTTTGCCATTCTTTGCAGGGTGTATTGCAAGGCGGCTTCCCGCTATTCAACCGACAACGGCGGCAAATATTCTCGATTGTCGTTTCACTTCTCATATTTTTCGCCCGTAATGTCGGCATATTCTTTTGCTGTGATCCACTTTTTAACGACCGCATCGGCTACACGGGCTTTGCCCCAATAACCGTTGTCGTAGTAAAATTTAACCTTGTCGAACTTCGTCATTGCTGTTTACCTCCGTTTCGATTTCAAGTTCTACGCCGCTCATCATAGCGATATAGTCAAGATCCGCTTGCTGTTTTGCCGCCTTTGCGGCAAGTTCTTCATACTTCCTGCGTTCTTCCCGCAGTTGGTCTTTGTGATTGAGATACTTCATACGAGTTGTCCTCCCATAATGATTTATAGTATTTATCCATTGCAAGTACAAGTTTGTGGGTGTGCCGTTTAAGTTGCTTTCCCGGCGTTCCTTTCGGCTTGTTCTTGCTTTTGCCCGATGCGTGCGACCGCCAACTTTCGTAGCAAGCATCAACTTCCTTTCTTGTCATCAAACCCGCTTTGGCTCTCGCTACGAGTTTCTTTAATCTCCGTCTTTCGTGTGATACCTTTTCGGGAAGCATCTTGATAACTATTTTTCCGGTTTCAGTAAGTTGGAAACTGAATCCGAGAAAGTGTATCGGTTGGGTGATAGGTTGTAATTGTGTTTTCTTTGGACTTAATCGCAAGTCGAGTGCTTCAACTCGCTCCCTAATTTTCTCTTTACAATATCTCAAATAATTCGGGTTAGGATGAATTAAGATAAAATCGTCCATATAGCGAACATAATTTTTGATACGCAAAACTTCTTTGATATAGTGGTCTATTTCGTCGAGTACCGCAAGTTGAATGAGTTGCGATGCCTGCGATCCAAGCCCTATACCTTTTTCAGGGTTAGTACCTTGCTTAAAACTTTCGATAATACGGTTTACTTCCGAAACAGCCCATCCGTCTTGAACTCGTTTCGTAATACTGTCAGCCGCAACGGAATGAGGTGTGCTTCCGAAATAATCGGATAAATCACATTTTAACGCCCCGCCGCGAGTGCCGTATTTTCTGTAATGCCGTTGCATTGCGATATAAAACCGTTTTCGCGCAAATTCTGTTCCTTTGTTCGGCAGGCAAGCACCGCTATCATAAATGAAACCTTTCGCTACCTGTTCCGTCAAATAATTGTCGCATAAACTGCGCTGAAATACTCTGTCTTTTATTCTCGTACTTACAATCGTCCGTTCTTTCGGCTCGTGAACTTTGAAAACGGTATATCCGTCAATTTTATAAGTGCCGTTTTCGTGCTGATGCTTGATTTTATAGCAATTCGCCAAGCCATTTACAACTGTAAAACCCGCTACACTATCTTTCCATAATACATTTTGTCTGCATTTCCGCATTGCTTTGTAAAGATTTCCGAAACTGCACACGATTCCTTTGACATCTTTTTCGTCATTCATTTCTTTATAATTTGGGTAGCCGTTTGTAGCCTTACTTACTACCATCGGTTGAGTAAAAGGCATCGGCATACATATTTTCCCTTTCTTCAAGGATGGGATAATAACTCCTTGTGATTGCGGCATTGATTTCCGTCTTACGACTTACTTTATTACAAGCATTTTTCACAATCCGGGACGACACCGTTCGCGTTGTTCGCATTGTTGTTGTTCAATGTTCCGTCCGTATTCACATTACGAACGTTATTCGCATTACCGGAGTTCGGAGTCCTTTCAGTTATTAACCCGTGATTTCCTTATATCTTTCGGCATCGGACTTCTTCCAATTTCGTAGATAGTTTTGGACTTCTAATACGAGTCCCGTCCAATACTCCATTGTCGTACTGTCGATGCCGAAAGCGTTATAAGCAATATCCATCATTGACAGTAGGGCATAGGAAGCCGCGATTGCCTTTGTTTGGAATTTCTTCCGTAAATCGAAATCATTTTTGTCGATTACGAAAACGGCATTAGCCATCGTTATATTGTTATTTATATCGAGCGCGGCTTCCACAATTTTGCTCGTTACACACCAACGGTAGTGCTTCGGGAAATGCTTCTCGTTGCTACAAACGTGGATAGTATATGATGCAAGTTTATTTGCCTTAACGATTACCGAGAGTTGCCCCTCGCTTCTTTTCGATTTTACTACTGACATAGATTTGTTTCCTTTACGCCCTCTATCGAGGGCTATTTTTGATTGTTAGATGATACAACAAGCCGGGACGACACCGCCCGCGTCGCGCGCATCGCCGTTGCTCAATGTACCGCCCGTACCCACACTACGAACGAAATTCGCAGTACCGGAGATCGGAGTCCTCATCCACCACCAACGAGCCGTGCCGTTATAATATTTGATACGATCCGCATTCGTTGCGCCGTTAAAGTATTCGAGCAAACTTCCCTCCGAGATTGCCGAATATTCGTCCGAGCCGAACACTTCTTTTCTCGAAAGCAGAAAAACTTTGTCATAGGTAATATCGTAGGTCGCATCGCCCGCGCGGTCGCATTCGTGCAAAGCGGTTTTAATTTCGACTTCACCGAGCGAATTTACGAAATCGGGATCAAGTCCATACAGGAATCCTGCGTTTTTCGCCCCGCCCGGAACTCTGTCAAATACGCTTTGCGGCTTCCACCAATTACTTACGGTGGAACTTCCGCTTGCCACGGGAGCGGCATCCGAATTGAGCCATTGACGATATACGCTATCACGCCATCTGTTTGAGCCGTAAGCATTTCTTTCGGTAAAGTTATGCTTGCCGTCATCGGTGTGATATTGCCGCTTTTGAGCCGTGAACGTTCCCAAGTCGGTGCATTCGGTTGTTCCGTCCCATTCCGTTACGGCGAGTGAAGTTTCGATTTCCGTTCTTGTAGGTCTTACGCCGTAGGTTGTAATGTATTTGCCGAGTGCATCCGCTTTAACATACTTTTCTTTCCAACCGCCGATATTCGTATGCCTGAATCCGCCGTCAACGGGAATCGGTTTCGTGGTCGTAAACATATAAGTTCCGTCATATTCCGTGCCGTTGCCGTACCTTGCGTGGTCGAGCGTAAATTTATAATTCCCCGCAGGGAGTTCTACATCGGTACGATAAAGAAGTTGCGGCGAGCAGAAAGGAATAGTACCGTAGGTCGCAATATCGTGCAAGAGCAAATCAATCGAGTTCGTGAAACGGCTGTTGCGCGGCGTATGCTTGTTGAAGTCAACAATATCGAACGCAAGATTGCTCGTATGCACGGTAATAACAATGTGATCGCCTTTCACGGGCGTTCCTGTTACGGTGATGCCGAAGTCCGCAAGGGAAATATTTTCGCCGTTTTCTTTATGCCATACTGCACCATCGTAACTCGCTTCGTAGACTGCTTCGTGTGCTGTTCCGAGTGCTGTAATAAATTTGATTTGGTCTACCGTAACGGCTGTTATACCCGTACTGTCGCCCACACCCGCGACAATCGACGTTTCTTTTTCGGCTATGAACTGTTCTGCAACACCGAATACTTTTTTAGCCAAACCCAAGCGAGTGAGTTGCTGAACGTTGGCAAAAGTATTCACCTTGATTCCCGAACCCGTGTTGCTCGCTATGGAAGCGAGCAGGGTATTCATAGTGTCAAATTGCTCCTTATTAGGGAAAACATTTTCTAACGACATATTATTTTACCTCCTTAATTTGTCGTTGCGGCTTCCGTCATTACAATAACGGGATAGCCGTTTTTAATTTTTATCTGATAGGTGTAATTTTTTTGTTCGTCCTCATCGAAAATGGGAAGAACCCCACCTGCAATGAGAGCCGAAGCAACCTGCTGTGCGGCGTTATTTGCGTTTGTAGCCGCCGTATTTGCATTGCTTACCGCTTGCGCGGCGGCAGTCGCTCTCGCCGTTTCTGCGTTCGTTCTCGCGTTCTCTGCGCCTATACGCTCTGCCTCTTTCGTTTGCCTGTTTGTTTCTGCAAGTTGTCGGGCGGCTTCTGCGTTGATTCGCGCCGTTTCAGCGGTTTGTCTTGCTGTTTCCGCAGTTATCCGGGCATCTTCGTTTTCTGCCGCCTTTAAGAGTTGCAAAAGCAAGTCGATATGCTCATCTTCCGAAATTGAGCCATTGTAAAATTCGGCGGGCTGAACATCTACATAAAACGTGGTTGAAGTAAGGCGTTTATCGCCCACGGTGATTGAAACAGAGCATTTTGCTTGCCCCTCGATTTCGAGTACCCACGCCGCAATCGGCACAGTAACAGTCCCGTCCGCGTTTACAGTTCCCGCAAAGGCTTTTGCCTGTCCGTCAATTCTTTCAACGTTTATGCTTGCGCTCGCTTCCTTATCGACATTGAAAGGTTCGGTTTCGTTCAGTAATTGAACTTTCAAATAACGAGAAAGGTTATCGCCTTGCTTTGCGACAATCGCCTTAAACGTGTTTAATTTCGCGACATCGACTTCGATTGATTTAGTAATTTCAGCCATTGTCATCCTCCTTGTTTTTATTTTTAGATTTTTGTAATTCGGCAAGTTGCTGATTATACAATTCTTGCGCTTGTGTGATTTCTCTGTTCGCTCCCGTTTGTACCTGATATAGTGCTTCGGATACAAGTAATTCAAGGATAGAATAGGGAATATTCTGCGTTTGAGCAATGTTTGAAATGCTTGCAAATATTTCGCTTTTTGCGGCTTTTATTCGCAGGCATAATGGTTTAATGGGTTGAGTATCTTGAACTTTCATATTTTACCTCACATTAGTAAGTTGTTTCACCGCTACCGCCACCACCGATAGAACCTGAATAATTTTGCAGGTTGTTACTTTCGACAATCGTTCCGCTTTCATCGTAATCCGCACCACTTTTTACGATATACATAACGCCTTTGGGAGCAAGGGCGAGAAATTTCCACCCCTCGACAACGATAAAATTAGAACCTGTTGTAGTGTAACTATATTTTCCATAGACACCTACCGTACTATGTAAATAATTGTCGTTTACACCAATTTTCCACGTTCCTATCGTCCCGGCAGTCGCTATGATTTCGCCTGCGATATGTGCGTTTTCTGCCCACATTTCACCGTCGGAAGTAACATAGAATTTTTTCTTTCCAAGCCCGATACCATTAGGACTGATAAATACACCGTCTTTTTCATCGTTGTATGTTGTTTTTCCACCGTGTTCGATATAACTTTGCGTAATGTTGAAACCGCCGATTGCGCCGACAGCAAGTTTATCGGTAGTAATTGCTCCCGCAGTAATCTGTGCTGATGATATTGTTTCATCAATATTAGCGGCTTTAACGTGCAAATCGGTTGCATCAATTTGGTCGGCGGTTAGTTTTCCGCTCACATTCGCCGCTTTGACTTTCAAATCGTCCGCATTGATTTGACTTGCGTTCAATTTTCCCGTAATATTTGCCGCCGAAACTTTCAAATCGGAAGCATTTATCTGCGAAGCGTTTAATGTGCCGTCAATATTAGCGGCTTTAACGTGCAAATCGGTTGCATCAATTTGGTCGGCGGTTAGTTTTAGAACGGAAAGAATGTTTAGAACGGCGTTGCCGTCTTTCGTAATGCCGTATTGCCATACTGTTTCATCACCCTCCCATTTATCCGTCCAAGCAAAGCCATTTGCCTTAAATGTATAGATTATGTTGCTATCGTCGAGCGATGAGGCATTGTGGTAATAATACGAAACACTTCCATCATTTTCAGTAACCGTCGAACGATATAAGCCAAGGGAGTTTGATATAAGTTCGTTCATATCAAGGCTCGCTTGCTCATAGTTAGAGATTTTTTTGCTTATACGATTTTCGAGTTTTTTCAAAACAATGGATTCACCTTTGGTGAGAGGGTTAGCCGAAGCGTAGCCGTTTTTGATATTTGTTTCGCCCTTGCCCTCTAACGAAGTCGCGGCATTCATTTTGAAAGTAATATTTGTAACTATACTTTTATGCTTAACACCTTTTTTGTCGGTGTAAATTACACCATCAAGCGGATAAACATAAGGCATAGGCTTACAAGTACAGTTATAAGGTCGATATGTAAAGCCTTTCACTTTCTCATAAATGGCGGCGGCTATGGTTTCTTGATCGCCTTGAATAAGTCCGTTGTTCTCGATATTAAAAGCATAATCATCCGTTCCCGCCAAGTACACATTGTCATCGTCATCGGAAATCTGAACACCCGAAATAGTTATATCCTGCTCATACATATCCGACGAATATCGTTCTGACGGACTTATTGAAAAATCATTATCGGAATACCATTTGAAACACAGTTTTCCGTCCCAATCAATAAATGCGCAAGTAGCAGTTATTTCGGCTATCCATTGAATGATTCGTCTATAAGTCAAACCATCGGTTTCCGGGAAGTTTTGTACAATGTAATTCGAGTTTGTTAAAGAAGTAGGACTCGTTTTAAGGGGTACACCGCAGTTGTCGCAACATACCGTTAATAGGGTTGCTATTGTCGTGGGGAATGTTAAATCGTCCGCTTCTACTTCCTTGTCAAAACGCACCATTCTATCGAGCGCGGTAAGGGTAATGTAGGCTAATTTACGCGGAGTTTCGTCAACTGTGAAGAAACCACACGGAATCCAATGCAGTTTTGCATTTTCCCACCTATAAGCATCCCACTTCTTTATTCCGATTTTTACTTCAACTTCTTCGCCCTCAAATTGAGTATCTTCGTATCGGTCATCTCTGTTATCGAGTTTGAGAGTTAATTCACTCGCTACCGCCGAACCGATTTCAATTTTACTTCCGGACACGCAGTAACGATTTATCGACAAACCGCCCTGCGCAATATTTGATTCTGTCAATTCAAAAGTTTTTGTGCCGTTTTTCCCCGTAATAGATACTATTTGCCTGTAATTTCGGTTAAACAACGACACGACTTCATCGGAAATAGGATACATAATTTACCTCCCGTCGCGCTCGATAATATTCAGCGTTATACTTTGCCATACTCCAAGAGCGGCGTTGTACAACGGGGCATTACGATTTCCGACATAAAATTCCGATGTAACAAATTCACCCGCTTTCGCATCTAAATAGCAGACATTTATGTATTCAGGGTTAAAAGCGGTTAAAATCTGCGCGGCATCGGTGATAGATACATTTTTCCATTCAAGGTCTATACCTACCACTTGCCCGATGCGCTTTTTATCCATTTTTGTATCTTCGGTTCGTCCCGCATCGCTTGAAGAAATATCTTCCAACTTCCACTTAAAAGACGAGGGGCAGGGTATGGCGAAACCGTCAACGCTTTTTATGGGATTATGTTCATCAATTTCAACCATACCTTAACCTCCTATTGAAATAACTGTTTTTCCGTCGCGACGGTTTTTGCGTTCTGCCGCCGTAACAATCTTTTCGCCCTTAATGTTTCCGTCAACATCAACGACTTGAATTATCCAAGAACCGCCACCGTTTCCGTTCGATTCACTCATTGCTTCGGACACGCCCCGTTTAATACCCTCAACGATTTGTTCGTTGTTTGCAACTGCGGTTTTTCCATTGCTGAATTTACCGACTAACTCTGAATGATTTGCAAAGAACAAGCCATCTTCCGGGAAACCACCTGTTGCATATTCGGATAAACCAAGTACATATTTTTTATACATTGCATCCAAATACGCTTGATATGTTCCGTACTTTTGCTTGTCTTTATTGTTTGATCTACTAAACTCGTGTGCGGTACGAATGTTGCTATAACCCGCATCGGCGGCATCTTGATAAGATTTCCACGGGGAAGTCGCTACATAGTCAGGAATATTTTTAGATATTTCATTGCTGACTAAATCGCCAATATTACCTTTTTCTGATGTTACGGGGACATAATAACCACCCATATTACCGTCTGACATATAATAGTAATTTGTATCAAACAAACTTTGAATAATTTTTCGAGCCGATTCAGATAACCACGCGCTCGCTTCCGAGCCAATAGTGGTATAAAAATCGTTAATGCCATCATTTATCGTCTTTAAGGCATCATTCTGAACGTCGTTTAATGCGCTCTTGACATCATCCGTTTCGCTATGCCAAAGTTTGTGCCACCAACTACTATTTGCATAATCTTCTTTCGCTTTTTTATATACTTCATTAAGATTACTTAATGCAGATGATTGAACAACACCGATTACTTGCTCTACATCGGACATCATATCGCTAATTGCAGAATCGTACAAATCTTTTAATTTTGACTGCGCCGATATAAATGATTGATTAAATTCATTGTATTGTGCTTCGGTAATAGCACCCTGTTTCAGCAATGCCTCATTTTTTCGCTTGTAATCTTCTATTTGAAGATTTGCATCGTTATATGATTGAGTCAAATAATCTTTATAGGCTTTTACAGCAGTACCAAATTCTGACAGGAAAGAATTTGTTGTGTCTTTATCTTTGAAGTCAATTCCACCCGCACGAGCCTTTTCGACCAAATTATCAAAGACATATTCTTGCTGACCGTAAGAAGTGTTTAATGCGGCTAAATTGTTTATTGCCGTCCTTAATTCGTTGAGTTCTTCTTCGGTTAATTCTCTTTTCGTCGATTTTTCGACCAAATCTTTAATAGTTTGCTCATAATCACCACCCGTTTGACTAATGATTGAATGGAATTTCAAAAATTCGGCTTTCATTTCGCCTAAATCATTGACAAAATTAACCTTTGCAAGATTAGCCATCCCGGAAAATGTATTAAGAATGGATTCCATACGAGTATTCAACTCTTTTTCAAGGCTATCAACCATCGTTTCCACGTTTTTAACCATATCGGAGGCTTCTGTACTCGTTAAAGTTCCAACATTAGTAAGTACACCCGCATAATACTCCACGATTTGCGCAGAAGAATTAAACTCTTTCGCTGTTGCTTTCAAAGATTCAATCGCTTCTTCGTTTTTTTGTGCTAATGTTTCCGTTTCAGACCATACATCTGAAAAACTTTGCGACAACTCACCAAGGCTAACCGACATTTCGGTTGTACTTTCATAGAAATGCTTGTTGTTGAGTTCCTTGCGGGCGGCTTCCTGACCTTTAACATAACCGGCAACTGCGGCGGTAAGTCCAACGATTGCGCCTACTACCAACCCAACCGGACCTAACATTGCATACATTGCAACACCTACGGCGGCGCATACGGGTATCACAGTTAAAAGGGTTGAACCAAGGCTCTTCGTTCCGTTGCCTAAATCGTAAAACGAGTTGTAACAAACTACCGCCTCCAC
>CAVLAV010000028.1:0-12240 GCA_963660735.1 bacterium | reverse complement strand
AAACGATAGTTTTAACGCGCAAGCGTTAAGTGCCGAATAGCAGTTAGCGTGGCGACCCCCTGAAAAAGTATGCGGTATATACTCCGAACTTTACTCCAAGGGATTGCCGCGGCACTTCGTGCCTCGCAATGACAACGAGAAAGGGGATTGCCGCAATCGCTACGCCCCTTCTCAATGAAAATAAAATAAAGACCTTCTATCGACACTTATCCATTATAATTTGATTATAGCATTTTTCGTAAAAAAAAACAAGGGTTTTTATCGCGTTCGACAAAATACCCCTTTTTGCTACTTTTCATTTTTTATGTAAAATTTATTTATGCCATACATCTGTCAGTATTTCTATTGTATTATATATGCGAACATTTGTTCGGGTTTTGTTCTGAAAAAACGAAAATTTTTTTTTGAAAAACCGTTCGGTAAAAGTTGAAAATCGGACTTTTCGGGTTTATAATTCGCCCGAAAAATCGTTATTGACGGAGGCAAGAATGCACGTATATGAAAAATCCGCGCTCGACGCGTATGAAAAAATAGAGGAGGTGTTACACGGTATGGACGAGGTGTTTTTTAAAAAAGCCTTA
The DNA here is from genome assembly GCA_963660735.1 of bacterium. GTDB lineage: Bacteria > Bacillota > Clostridia > Christensenellales > Borkfalkiaceae > UBA10281. The sequence continues at coordinate 11,659 of CAVLAV010000028.1, read as the reverse complement.
AAACCTTACTCCAAAGGCAAAACCGCGCTCGCCCAAGCGGAAGAACTTATAGCGTTGATAGATAAAAAACGAAAACTTATAGCCTTTTATTACGATATAAAGGAGGCTCTCGAAACGCTTAAACCCGAGCATAAAAGGTTGCTCGGCGAAAAGTACGGCTTTGCAGGCAACGGCGTAACCGACGAGATAAACCGAAATTATTTCAGAAAGGTACTGCTCGCCACCGCGAAATTCGCAAAGGCGATGCAGGATAAAGGCTACACGCCCGAAAAATACGAGCAGGCGGCAAAGGAGTTTTATTTTTTCGACGAGATTTTATGCGCCAAAAAAGAAAGCGAAAAACGCTGCAAATCTCTCGGCACGCTACACCCCTGCAACGAGGAATAAATATGAGATAATCGCCTTATTCATCCTCGTAAAATTCGCTTTTGGAAATAACCTCGTCTTTGACTTTGCTCTGCGAGGGGCGGAAAAGCAGGTACACTATGGATATGGCGACGACCGACACCGCGACTATAATAAGTATTTGCAGATTGTTGCCGACGGCGTTGTTCGGTTCGGAAGAGGACTCTGACGGAGAATCGTCCGCAGACACCGAAGTCGGCTCGGACACGGGGAGTTGCGGCACGGTAAAATCGTAAACCGCGCTTATCGGCAAGTACCCAACGTACTTATCGCCCGAAGAGGTCTGCACGAAACCGTAAATCAACTTTTCGCCGTTTTTGCGGGTTAAAAGTCCGTAAAAATCTATGGTGCTGTTTTGAGTTACGGTTTCGGCAATGGTAAAATCCACGTCTTTATACAGCAAACAGTTTTGATTGACGGTTAAAACGAGCGACGGGTACGCGGGCGACGGAATTTCGTCGGTAAAATTGAGTTCGTCCACAGCGACGTAACCTTTTGCCGATGGGCGCGACGCGTTATCGCCCTTATATTCCACCTTCGCCGAAGTCCCGCTGACCGAAAGCACCTTTACGTAATAACTGTACGGCAAAGTAAACCAAGGCACGGTAAGGCTCGCGTCCATATAGAGGATAGCGTTGTCCGAAAGCACGCGGGAATACCTCGCGCTCGGCTCTGCCGAAACGAGGTAGTCCGCGGGCGCAATCGCGCACGACGAATATATTAAAAACGCGACCGTTATTACGGCGATAAATTTTTTCATAGTACGACAATTATAATACGAATACGAAGTCGGATAGAGAGAAGTTTTATACTCTTTTGACGAAGCGCGTCGATTGTTACGAAAAAAGTTACTCCACAGGAATTCACCCTCCCGGGAGTTTGCTCACTCGGCATTGACGCAAAGACAGTTTATTTTACTTGTCATCGCGAGCGTTAGCGTGGCGATCCCCTCGAAAAAGTACGCAATATTTTCTTCGTACTTTACTCCAAGGGATTGCCGCAGTCGCTACGCTCCTTCGCAATGACATTGAATTTTGAGGTTTTGACGCAAGTCTAATAACAACGTGGAAAGGAAGTGCCGCGGTCGCAAAGCGACCGCGGCGACGACAAGAACGAGGATAAGGAAAATAATTATGGACGAGAAGATTAAAGCGGCTGTAAGAAAAATAAAACTTATAGACGAGGAACTTAACAAACGCAGGTTTTACCCTATAAATCTTTATAATACGGGCAAAAAAGTCCACCTTAAACAACTTGCCTTTCATAAATGCCAAAAGCGCAACCGTTGGGTTTTCGGCGGCAACCGCAGCGGCAAGACCGAGTGCGGCGCGGTGGAAACGATTTATATGGCGCGCGGCGTGCATCCGTACAGACAAAACCGCAAGGACACCTTCGGGTGGGTGGTTTCGCTCTCCCGCGAAGTGCAACGCGACGTGGCGCAGAGCAAAATTCTTAAATACCTGCCCAAAGAATGGATTGCCGACGTGGTGATGAGTTCGGGCAGAAAAGACGATTTTTCCGCAGGCGTGATAGACCAGATAAAAGTAAAAAACGTGTTCGGCGGCGTGTCCACGATAGGCTTTAAAAGTTGCGACCAGGGCAGAGAAAAATTTCAGGGCAGTTCGCTCGACTTCGTATGGTTCGACGAAGAGCCGCCCGAAGATATTTACCGCGAATGTAAAATGCGCGTACTCGATAAAAAAGGCGATATTTTCGGCACTATGACTCCGCTTAAAGGTCTTACCTTTATCCACGACGAAATATACTTAAACGCCGCAAATTCCGACGAGGTGTGGTGCGAGTTTATCGAGTGGGCGGACAATCCGTTTTTGGACGAGGACGAAATAAAAGAGTTTTCCTCTTCTCTGCCCGAAAGCGAACTCGAAAGCCGAAGGTTCGGCAGATTTAAAGACGAATCGGGACTCGTTTATACCGAGTTTGACCCCGTTAATCACGTTATAGAGCCGTTTGACGTGCCTTTCGAGTGGCAAAGCAATTTGTCGATAGACCCCGGGCTTAACAACCCGCTTTCCTGCCACTGGTACTGCGTGGACTACGACGGAAACGTATACGTGGTGGCGGAACACTACGCCGCCAAAAAGGATATAGACTACCACGCCGAAGAGATTAAGCGCATTTCGGACGAGATAGGTTGGCGCAGAGATTACGACGGCAGAATAACCGCGCTTATAGATTCGGCGGCAAACCAAAAGACTCTGGCGAGCGTTAAGAGCGTAACCGAACTTTTTTACGAGCGCGGCATTGCCGTAAACTCCAACGTAAACAAAAATTTATTTTCGGGCATAGCGCGCGTGAAAGAGTATTTCAAGGCGAACAAAATCTTTATATTCCGCACCTGTGTAAACCTTATACGGGAACTCAAATGCTACCGTTGGGGCGACGGAGATATTCCCGTCAAGCGCGACGACCACTGCCTGGACGAACTACGATATTTTATCGCGTCCCGCCCCGAAACGCGCCCCGCGATCAAACCCAAAACCGCCGTGCAGAAGGACAAAGAGAAACTTATTAAAAAAATCGGGAGGAAGAGATAACGTGTGAGAGAAAAAAGTAAACCAAGCGGTGAAAAACGGTCGGAAAACGACTTGAAATCCGCGCTCTACCGCAAAGCGGTGGGGTACGATTCAACCGAAACCGTGGAAGAATATTCCGAGTCCGACGGCGAACTCGTTCTCGTAAAAAGAAAAGTTACGGTAAAAAACGTTCCGCCCGACGTTTCCGCACTCAAAATGCTGCTCGATATGAACGAAACGGAAGATTTATCCGCCCTTTCGGACGAGGAACTCGAAAAAGAAAGAAAAAAATTATTAAAACTTTTAAAGGAAAAATAGCAATGTTCATTAAAAAAATCAAACTCGATTTAAAGTGCGACACGGACGGTTGCGACCGCGCCGTGGAACGCGAAATTTACTTAAACGGCGAGTGCGCGCAGGTACGACTTTGCGCCGAGTGCGCCGAGAAACTTTACGACGCCCTCGCAAACGAATTTTGCGGCAAAAAAGGAGGCAGAAAGAGCGATGAAAAAGCCGAACGACAAAAAGCAAAATAAATTCTACGAAGAACTCGTAGCCGACGTGTACGACGATTTTTACTCGCGGCAAAAAGAGAGAAGAGCCGTGGAAAAACAATGGGAATTAAACCTTAACTATCTGTCGGGCAAGCAATACTGCGAGATTGCCGCGAGCGGCGAAGTGGAAGAAGAGGACAAGTATTATTTCTGGCAGGACCGCAACTGTTACAATCACATCGCGCCCATAATAGACTCCCGTATAGTACGATTAACGCGCGTAAGACCCGTAATGAGCGTAAGGGCAGCGAGCGGCGACGAGAACGATCTGAAAACCGCCAAACTCACGACCGCCGTGCTTAACGCGACCTATCACCGCCTTAAAATAGACGAACTTTTATACAAAGCCACCGTATGGAGCGAAACCTGCGGCACGGCGTTTTATAAAGTAATATGGAACAACGCGGGCGGCAAAGCGGCGGGCGTTACGACCGACGGAAAAACCGTTTACGAGGGCGACGCCTGCGTGGAAGTAGTTTCCCCGTTCGAGATTTTCCCCGACTCTTTATGCGCGGAAGATTTATCCGAAGTGGAAAGCCTTATTCACGCCAAAGCCGTGAGAGTAGCCGATATTTACCGCGCCTACGGCGTAAAAATCGCGGGCGAGGACGTGGACGTATTCTCTTTGGGCGGTGTGAGCGGCGACAAGAGCGTTCTGCACGACGCCGCGCTGCTCATCGAGCGTTACGAACGCCCCACCGAGGAATTTCCGAACGGCAGACTAATAGTCGTGGCGGGCGGCAAAATTCTGCACGTGGGCGAACTGCCCTTTATAAACGGCGCGGAAGGCAGAAGAGATTTCCCTTTTATAAGGCAGATTTCCATAAACCAAGCGGGCGCGTTTTTCGGCTCGTCTATGATAGAGAGAATTATTCCCGTTCAGCGTGCGTACAACGCCGTTAAAAACCGCAAGCAGGAATTTTTAAACAGGCTTTCTATGGGCGTAATCACCGTAGAGGACGGCTCGGTCGATACCGACGACCTCGCCGAAGAAGGCTTATCCCCGGGCAAAATAATCGTATACAGACAAGGCACTAATCCGCCGTCCGTAATGGGTACGGGCAACGTGCCTAACGACCTGACTTACGAGGAAGACCGTCTGCTTAACGAGTTCGTGCTTATAAGCGGCGTGAGCGAATTTTCGCGTTCCACCGATATCTCGGGCAACGTTATGTCCGGCGTGGCGTTACAACTTTTGATTGAACAGGAGGACGCGCGCCTTACCGCCGCAGGCGAAAATATCCGCGCCGCCGTAAAACTTATGGCTCAGCAAATAATAAGACTGTTCAAACAGTTTTCTTCCTGCGAGCGACTTATGAAAACGGCGGGCGAAACGGGCAAAGTCGAATTGTTCTACTTTAAAAGCAGCGACCTTTCCTCCGACGACGTAACTTTCGACACCGAAAACGAGTTGAGTTACACCCCCGCGCAGAAAAAGAGCGCGATTTACGACCTGTTGAAAACGGGCATTTTATCAGACGAAACGGGCAAGATGAGCGAGCGCACCAAAGCCAAAGTGTTGGAAATTCTGGGGTTCGGCTCGATAGACAACGCGCTCGATCTGGAAAAACTACACGTCAACAAAGCCGCCGCGGAAAACCTCGGGGGCTTTAAAAAACCCGTGGAAGCCGACGAGTACGACGACCACGCTCTGCATATAGCCGAGCATACGCGGTTTTTGCTTTCTTCCGAGAGCGAAGAGGTACGAAAAGACCCGACGACGAAAGCAAACGCGCTCGCGCATTTACAAGCACACAAGAAGGCGTTGATAACGGCGACCGCCGCCGAAAACGCCGCGAAATAATTTATTCGGGAGGTATATTTTATGGACGACGAAAAAAGCGATACGACTCTACCCTCGGCGCAAGCCGCGGAGGCGGGAAAAGAAAACGGCGCAAGCGAGGGGGAGAACATAGGCACGTTTAAAACCGTCGGCGATTTATATCGCGCCTACGAACGTTTACAAGCCGAGTTTACAAGGCGCAGTCAAAGACTGAAAACGTTGGAGGAGGGATTCGCCGCGGCGAAGGCGCGCGACAGCGCGACGAACGCCGCGGCGAAAGGGGAAAACGCAGATCCGTCGGCAAACGCCGCCGCGGATAACGAATACGGGCGGGAAAATATGCGGGAAGAGGCGGCAACTGCAAAAAACAATCCCGACGGGGACTTTTTGCAATCGGCAGCCCAAACCGACCGCGTAAATTCATTGCTCCAAAACAAAGCCTCTGCAACTTTTTGCAAAGGCGCGGCGGTGAGCGTTCCGCCGTACAGACCGCGCACTCTCGCCGAGGCGGGAGAACTCGCGAAACAGTATTTAAAATATAAAGGAGAATTTTAACATTATGGTAACTATGTCAAGCGCCGACAAGGCGTTAAAAACTTTGTATCTCGGGGTTATAACCGACCAACTCAACACCGAAATCAACCCTTTCCTTGCTAAAATCAAGCAATCCACCGCAGACGTATGGGGCAAAGAAATAAGAAGAATTGCCCGTTACGGCATAAACGGCGGCGTAAGCGCGGGTACGGAAACGGGTTCGCTCCCCACTGCGGCGGGCAGTAACTTCGAGCAGTTCGTATGCTCGCTTAAAAACCTCTACGGCACGATAGAAATTTCCGATAAGGCGATGCGCGCCTCGGCTAACAACGCGGGCGCGTTCGTAAACCTTTTAAACGAGGAAATGGAGAGCCTGCTTAAAGCCGCCACTTTCAACTTCGGAAGAATGTTGTTCGGCGACGGCAGCGGCGTTCTAGCCAAGGTTTCGGCGGCTAACACCACCAACGTAATCGGCGTGGACAGCGTGAAAAACTTCGTCGAAGGTATGATGATCGACGTTATCGACTCCAACGGCGACAGCCTCGATTTGGGTTACAGAAGAATAACCTACATAGACCGCTCCGCAAAGACGATAACCCTCGGCGGAAGTACCCTCGCGGCGGGCGAAGTTCCCAAAGACTCGCAAATCGTGGTACAGGGTTCGTACCAGAACGAACTTACGGGACTCGGCGCGATTTTCAAGTCCACCGGCTACATCTACGGACTTTCGAGAACTACGCATAAATGGCTCGTGCCGTATATGCAGACCAACGTGGGCGCGATAAGCGAAACCGTCATTCAAAAGGCGATAGACTATCTCGAAGAGAACGCGGGCAGTAAAGTCAACTTTATAGTCTGCTCCTCGGGCGTAAAGCGCGCGTTTATGAAACACCTTGCCACCTACAAACGCAACTGCGACGTTATGGATCTTGCGGGCGGCTACAAGGCTCTTTCCTACAACGGAATCCCCATCATATCCGACCGTTTCTGCCCCGACGGCACTATGTACCTTTTGAACAGCGACGACTTTACCCTTCATCAACTCTGCGACTGGAAGTGGCTCGAGGGCGAGGACGGAAAAGTCATCAAACAAATCGCAGGCAAACCGTCCTATACGGCTACTTTGGTTAAGTACGCCGACCTCGTTTGCGCCAAGCCCTGCGGTCAGGCGATGCTCTCGGGTATAACCGAAGAGTAATTACCGCGGCAAATGCGACAATTCCTGTTTTAGATGTCATTGCGAGGCACGAAGTGCCGCGGCAATCCCCTCGAATAACCGATAATGCAATAGTTCGGGGGGATCGCCACGCTAACGCTCGCGATGACAAATAAAAAAAGTACGTCATATTGAGCGCAAGCGAAATATCCCACGACCAAAGTGAAAAGTATATGCACTGTCTGTTATTCAGGGGGATTGCCGCGGTCGCTTTGCTCCCTCGCAATGACAATATAAACTGAGGTTTTGACGCAAGACTATTGCCAAGAGGATGCGAAAACACCTTTACAACCCAACGAAAAACACAAAAATCAACTACAAGGAGAACGGATAAATGAAAGTAAAAGAAGTGATTAAAGAATCCGCGTTTCTCGTCGGCGACGAGGAAGTAGTTTCCGCGCTCGACTCGGACGAAACCGTAACCGACGAGGAAGTCAAAAAAAGAATAGACGCCTTGCTTAATTGCTACAACCTCATTCTTCACGAAACGGCTACCGAATATTTGCCTGTACGAAAAACCGCGCCCGTAAGCGGCGGCAAAACCGAGTATTCCGCCCTGCCGTACCCCGCAATAAGCGTTATAGGCGTTTACGACGGGCGCGGCAAAGCGGTGAGATACAAAACTTTCCCGTCGTATTTCGTCGCCGAGGATTCGGCGGCAACCGTCGTTTACGACGCCGCCCCGAACGAACAGACCCTTACCGACGATTTCGCCTACGCCGACACCCGCATAGGCAAGCGCGTTTTTGCCTACGGCGTGGCGTGCGAATACTGCCTTATAGTCGGCAGATACGCCGAGGCGGGTAACTTTAATCAAAAATACCGCGCGGGTGCGGAAGGCTCGCCCGTAAGAAAAGGCAGGATAATAAGGAGGGCTAAAACTTGGGGAATTTAAAGAGAATATCCTACGCCGCCCCGTCCTCCGCAACCGTAACCGTAAACCCTTTGGGCGAAGTAAACAACGAACACGGCGACGGCGTGGGCGGCTATACCTATTCCGCGTGTTCGTATAATTTCGACGTTTCCCACGGGGACTTGCGCTGCGGAAAAGGCTTTAAACGCTACGGCGTAACCGACTACCCCGCCAAGCCTTTGAAAATTTATTTTTACAAGCGATTTAACGCGGCGGGCGAGGTGGACGACAGAATTTTATTCTACTGTGCCAACGGGTATATATACGACTATAACACGATTACCGCCGTTTTTAAGTTGGTAAGCGACTTAAAATACGACTCCGAGCCGCAAGGGGTTTGTTACAACTTTAACGGCGAGGACGTTATGATTTTTTCCGACGCGGTCGGCAATATGAAAATTTACGACGGCGAAAACGTATCTTCGGTTACGGGCGCGCCGTCGGTTTCGTCTATGTGCGTGCATAACGAGCGGTTGTTTTTAACCGACGGCGCGCAAAACAATTCGCTTTGGTTTTCGGACGACTTCGACCCGTCCAACTGGAACGTTTCCCTTTCCGAGGCGGGTTTCATAGATATGAGCGGCTATCGCGGCAGACTGCTTAAAGTCATAAGTTTCGGCGGGTATCTGTTCGTATTCAGGTCGTTCGGCATTACGCGCGTTACCGCCTACGGCGACCAAAGCGCGTTTTCGGTGAACGATTTGTTCGTTTCCTCGGGCAAAATCTACGGTAATTCCATAACCGTGTGCGGCGACTGCATGCTTTTTCTCGCGTCCGACGGACTCTACCGTTTCGACGGGCTTACCGCTCGGCGCATATCCGACGACTACCGCGACTTTATCGACTTTTCGTTCGGCGGCGTGAAAGGCGAATACTATGGCGGGCGCGCTTACTTTATTTTAAAGGCTGATTTCGAGGGAGTTTCCGACACGGCGATACTCACCGTAAACCCCAAAAACTACGCCGATTACTATTTTATCCGCGGCGCGGCTGCCCAAGATATTGCCGTTGTCGCGGGCGAGAACGACTATCGGCTCGTTATTTTAGCAAACGAAAAAATGCAGTTTTTATGCGACGAAAGCGTGATTTGCGGCGCAGAACCCGAAAAAGTATGGCTGTCCAAATTCGGCGATTTCGGCTTGAAAGCCAAGCGGAAAATTCTTGATAAAATTTCCTTTTACACGGATAAAAGCGCGACCGTAACCGTAAAAGCCGACGACAAAACCCGAACTTTTACCGTGAAAGGCGGCGCAAAAAAACGCGAGATTAAACCCAAAATGGCGGGCGACAGATTTTCGATAAAAATAAAATGCACGGAGGCAAAGAGCAAAGTGGTCGGACTTCGCTTGAAATTTACGTATTATGACGAGTGATTTTAACGCGGGCAAGACCGCGCTCGACAAGGTGAACGAACTTGAAAAACGCTTTGCTTATTCCGCGGCCAAGTCAACCGCCTGCGTTTACGGCGAAACTCAACGGGAATTGTCGCTCAACTCGTCCGAAGTCGAAAAAAACGTTATTTTAAACTACGAGTGGGACTTTTTTAAAAAGGAGGCGTCGCTACTTAATTTCGTGGTTACCACTCCGCAAAAAGGAGCGGTAAATATAAAACTCGACTTTAACGGCACGGAAATTTTCAACGGCGCGATGACCGACGGCACGGCTACACTATATCGCGGCGGCACGATGAAACGGGGCAAAAACACGCTTAATTTAACGCTGACTTCTTCCGCCGCTTTTTCGTGCGCGGTTAAAATTTCGCTTAAAGGCTACTTTGCCGAAAACTCCCCCAAAGACCGACTTGCGCTTTGCGGCGACGAGTATTTTACACACCTCTCTTCCGGGATATTTTCTCTGTACGACAGTAAGACCAAAGCGCGGGTTATCTCCCTTTACGGAATAAAATTCGGGTGCGCCGTAAAACTTGCGAGCGGCAAATTTCTGTTCGCCGTAAAAAAGCGCGGTGAAAACGCAAAACTTATGATAACCGACTTATCTGGTAATTTAGATAAGCAGATTTCGCTCGGAGATACGCCGTACACCTTCTTCGGCGGACGGGCGAGCGGCTCGGGCGCGGTAATCTACGCCGCCGCGCAAGGCAGGCTGAAAACGCTTACCTTTAACGGCGAAACTTATGCGGCGGAAAATACTTCCGTAAGGTGCGCGAAAGTCGAATATTGCGGCGCAAACGGAAAAAATATGCTCGCAATAGTAAACCCGCTGAACTACGCTTTCGCTTACGAGGTGGAATAAATGAAGATTTTAAGCAGAAAGGGTTGCGGCTTTAAAAAGAATTTTCGTATTTGCGCCGCAGACTCGATTTTAAAGGCGGTGTACGAAGAGGGCGGCGAATGGTTTTCGCGCTCGCTATCCGAATCCGCAGGCACTACTATTAAAAATCTGGGCAAAGCCGACGACTGCTTACTTTTAAGCGACGGCACGAAAGTGTCAGCCGAAAACGGCTCGCTCAAGATAACCGAATAAAATTCGGAAAAGGAGATTATATGAGATTGAAAATTTCGCCCGACGAGGCGTTAAAACTTTTTGAAACCGTTGAAAACTCAAACGGCGGTTTAACCGTAAAAGAGGTTAAATCGCCGAACAAACCCACGACCAAAACCGTGAAAAACGAGGACGAAACTATGAGCAAAGAAAAGCGCGACCTTAAAGCCGCGCTCGACAAAATCGACGCCGATTACGCCGCCGACGACACGCGCACTTACGGCGGAATAGCCGTACCCAAACTCGAAAAAAAGGCCTACGACGCGCCCACCGACGAGCAAATAGAATCGACGGCGAAAGCCGAACTCGAAACCTCGGCGGATATAAAGAAAAACGCGCTTAAAAAAAGCGCGGACGAAAAGCGCGCCGCGCTCGAAGTGGAGATAGACGATACGAAAGCGAACGCGGATAAAAAGAAAAAGTCGCTTTCCGAGGCTTACGCCGTCGCCAAGGAAAACGCCTCTAACGAGGCTATAAAGCGCGGTATAGCGCGTTCTTCGATAATTTCGGAGCAACTCGCCGACTTCGACGCCGCAAATATAAAGGCAAACGCCGATATAGATTACGCCGCCGAAAATTCGATAAAGCAAATCAACGACGAGATAGAAAGCCTGTCGGATAAACTTTCCGACGCGCTTGCCGACCTCGATATGGAAACGGCGGTTAAGGTGAACGAGCGTATCCGCGAACTTAAAACCGAACGGCAAAAACGCAGCGACGAAGTACTCGAATACAACAATAAAATCGCCGAGAAAAAAGCCTCGGTTGCGGAGAAACTTGCCAAGAAAGGGCAAACGGAAAAGGAAGAAAATTCCGACGAATACGCGCGCGCCTACACCGAAAAAGTAAACGCGCTTTACGACTATTACCGTTCTTTCGGGGACGGCGCGAAGAGTGCGCTCGCCGCCGACAAAAACTTTATAATTAAGTATATCGGCGAAAAAGGCTACGACCTTTTAAACCGCTATTACGAATAAAATTTTTATTCACACCGAGAGGGGATAAAAAAGTTCGTCATATTGAGCGTCAGCGAAATATCCCACGACCGAAGTGATAAAGTATATACTCCGTAGACCTCCACCCTCCCGGGAGATTGCTTCGTCGCTCCGCTTCCTCGCAAAGACGGTAAATAATGCGAGTGGAAAATATAGAGTGAAAAAGTCAAATTACAGACACCCCTTTAAAGATTAAAGGGGACGGGGGATTTTGAGGAGTTTT
>CAVLAV010000027.1:0-12257 GCA_963660735.1 bacterium | reverse complement strand
GTGTAAACGCTACCGAACGCCATTGCGTAAGCCTCGGCGGAAAGTTGTCCCGAAACGGTAAGCGAGGCTTGTTTACCGAAAAAGTCCTGCGAATAATCGACTTTTCCGTCCTCGGTTTTGGGAACGTCGGCAAGCGGCAAAGTAGTTACCTGAAACATTGCGCCCGCACCTTCGCAATCGCTGCCCGTTATGAGCGGCGTATGCACGTAGACGAATCCGCGAGAATTGAAAAATTCGTGTATAGCGAAAGCCGCCTCGCTGCGAATACGGAAAGCCGCACCGAAAGTGTTGGTTCTCGGACGGAGATAGGCTATCTCGCGGAGATATTCGAGCGAGTGCCTTTTCTTTTGCAAAGGATAATCGGGCGAGGAAGTGCCTTCCACCGCAATTTTATCCGCTTTTATTTCAAAGGGTTGTTTTGCCTCGGGCGTAAGCACGAGAGTACCCTTTACTATGAGCGACGCGCCCACGTTTTGTTTTGCTATTTCGTCGTAATTGTCGATTAAAGCGCGCTCGAACACGACCTGAACGCCCTTAAAACAACTGCCGTCGTTGAGTTCGATAAAGCCGAATTCTTTACCGTCGCGAATAGTGCGCGCCCAACCCATTACGGTTATATATTTGCCGCCGAATTTCTGACTTTCGGCGTATAACGATTTTACGCTCGTTCTTTTTTCCATATAACGCTCCGTAAGTAATTATAATAATACCCCTATATTTTAACACATAATCAAATAAATTACAATTAAAAAACGCCGCCTTTCGGTATTTTTTTATGCCGAAAGGCGGCGTATTTAAATAGGTTTAACGTAAGTTTGCCTACGCTTGACTATTTCGTGCGGAATATTCTTCCACTGCGCCAAAATATTCACGTTGGTGGTAAGCATAGGATTGCTTACTATATCCGTAATGCCGTTTTTTAAAACGTTGCGCCAGATACGGTCGATTATCATCGCGTTTATGCCGGACATACGATATTCGGGGGCGACGCCGACAAGACAAAGTTCAAGCGCGCGAGGTCTTTTAATCTCCTTTATTATGCCTATAAGACTTTTAAGCGCGCTGCCCCTGTGCTTGTTTACTATGTACCCGAGCGCGGGAATGGCTACGCCGAACGCCGCGACTTTATCGGTTTTTTCGTCGATTATAAAAGACAAATATTTATCGTTTATTACCGAGGCGAAAGTTTTTAAAACGTTCTTTTTTGCGTCGCCCGTAATTTCGATATAAGCGTCGAGATCGCGGTAAGCGGCGTTGTAACAATCGAAAAATTTATCGCCGTACTCGCGTATAAGGCGTTTAAGCGGCATAGTACCCGCAATTTCCTTAAAGCCCGAACGGCGTGCGACCGCTTCGCTTATTTTAGAATACCTATCGTCGTAATTCCTTATTTCAAAGCGGTATTCCACCCATTCGCTCTCTTTTTCGTAACCGAGTTTTTCCATTATTTCGGGATAATACTCGTAATTGTAGTTGGTTGCGAAAGTCGAAATCTGATCGAAACCGAAAGTCAGCATACCTTCCTTATCGGTATCGTTAAAACCCCACGGACCGTGAACGGTTTTCATTCCGCGTTCCCTGCCGAACTCTATCACCGCGTTTAAAAGCGCGGCGGCGACTTCTTCGTCGTTGATAAAATCGAAACGCGAAAAACGAATTTTTTTCTCGTTATATTTTTCGTTAGCCGCGCGGACGATTATCGCCGCTATTCTGCCGACTATTTTGCCGTCCCTATACGCGAGAAAGCACTTTACGTCGCAACCCTTTGCGGCGAAATTTACCTTTTCGTTTTTGATATTTTTCTCGTCCGAAGTGAACGACGGAACGAAATACGGGTTTTTCTTATAAAGTTTTATAGGAAAAAGCGCAAACTTTTTCATTTGTGCGGCGGTTACCGCCTCTACGACTTGCAACATACTCTCGTATTATAGCACTTTTCGTCGATAAAATCAATATTTTAACAAGCGTTTTTCGCGGCAATTTCATTCTTTAACGGTAAACGACGTTTATTCGCCCTCTTTCGGAGTTACCGCTTTTATCGGTTTTTCGTCTTTAAGAGCCATAATATAATTTTCGTAATCTCGTTCCGTCATTTTTTTGACGGGGTGTTTTTTCTTTTTTGACATAAAAATACCTCCCGCAAGTTATTTTGTACCCTGCGGGAGGTTTTTATACCAAATTGTTTATTGCAGTTCTTCTACCGAATGGGCGATAAAGGTGATATGGTCGCCTACCCTTTCGAGATTGTTTACGAAATTTACGAACACCGCGGACGACTCGGGCGAACAAGTTCCCTCGTTAAGGCGGCGGATATGTCCGTCGATAAGCGATTTACGCATAGCGTCTACCGTGTTTTCTATTACTTCGAGCATATCGAAACGCGACTTGTCCATATTCTCGAAAATATCTATCGCCAAACGGTACATTTCGTCGAGTTTGCCGTACATTACGCGTATTTCTTTAAGTACCGAATCGGAAAAATTAAGTCCTTTTTCCACGACCGAACGCGTGTATTTTACTATGTTATCCGAAATTTCGGATATACGCAACATATCGCCTATGGCGTGATACAAAATGGAAATTCTCTGATCGTCGTGTACGGAAACGTTTTCGCCCGAAACTTTTATCAGATAGTCCGTTATCTGCTTGGATATTACGGCAATATCTTCGTTTTCGGCGTTTATATCCTCGGCTATCGAGGTATCGCGCGCCATAAACGCCTCGAAAGATTTTTTAAGCACGTCCATACACTCGTCGCCCATAGAAACCGTTTCTTTTATGAGTTGCGCTATCGCGACGGTGGGCGTGGACAACATACGCTCGTCCATATAGGTAATGCGTATTACTTCTTTCTTCTTTTTGTCGCGTATTAAAAATTCGGTTACTTTGACTATTACCGAAGTAAGCGGCAGGAAAATTATAGTACAAATAGAGTTGAACGCGAGGTGGAACAGCGCGAGTTGCATACGGCTTGACATTTCGTCGTTGCCGAAATCTATTATCTTCGTCCAAAAATCGGACATAAAGCCTTTCCATATAGAAAGCACTATCAAAAAGATTACCGAACCGCAGAAATTGAACAAAAAGTGAATAAGCGCGGCGCGTTTTGCGTTGGTAGTAGCACCCATAGAACTTATAAGCGCGGTTACGCAAGTACCGATGTTAGTACCTAAAACTATGTATAAAATAGCGTTGCCGCCGCTGCCGATTTGTATGCCCGCGGTGAGCATAGAAAGTAAAATAGCGTTCACCGCCGTACTCGACTGCATTATGGCGGTTATAAGCGCGCCGATAAACAGCAAAGCGATAGGCTCTAAAAACGAAGGGTGAATTTCCATACGCAACACCGCTTGGAGAGTTTCGTTTTCTTTAAGCGCGCCCGAACAAGCGGAAATTATGGTAAGACCGAAAAATACGAGTCCGAAACCTGCGGCGGTAAGTCCCCAACTCTTTACTTTGCCGTTTTTGCATATCATAGAAGTGAATATGCCGACGAACGCAAGCACCATAAAATATATGCCTATGTTCGCCATACCTACGGCAAGAAGAATTGTAGTTACCGTCGTACCGATATTTGCGCCCATTATGATCGCCGTCGCCTGCGCGAGTGTCATCATACCCGCGTTTACGAAACCTATTACCATAACGGTAGTCGCGCCGCTCGACTGCATTAAAATGGTCGCGCCCGCGCCTATGCCGACGCCCGCAAGTTTGCTTTTGGAAGTTTTATCGAAGAGTTTTCTTAAACCCTTGTTTGCCACGCGCTGTAAGTTTTCGGATAAAAGTTTGAATCCGATTAAAAACGCGCCGAGCGCGGCAAGCATATAAAACACCACCGTGTACGTTTGTGTGAACGTTATATTCATTTGTTTTCCTTTCCGCATATCCGATGCGGGAAATATTCGGCTACCACAGCCTACTGCAAATTAAAAAATTATCCTCGCTTTCCATAATAACATAATTCTTAATAAAAAAGCAAACGATAAAACGCCGTCGGCGAAAAATTTCATAAAAAAATTTTCGCCGACGGCAGATTTTTTTGGTTTAAAGTTTATTTAAAGCGTACCAACCGAGCGCGATTACGGTTTTTGCGTCGGTTATTTCGCCGTTTTTTACCATTTCGAGCGCGGTTTTAATATCTATCCAAAAACAAGACAAGTCCTCGGTATCGTCAAAATGCACTTTACCGTTTTTAAACTCATCGGCAAAAAATACGCCTATTACTTCGCTCGTATACGCGGGCGTGGGGTAAAACTCGCCTATTTTCTGCAAATCGAGCGCAATCAAACCCGTTTCTTCTTCGAGTTCGCGTTTGGCGGTATCGTAAAAGGTTTCGCCCGCGTCGCGCTTGCCCGCGGGTATTTCTATAATTTCCTTATTAACGGCGTAGCGGAACTGCCTTTCGAGCAAAACTTTGCCGTCCTTTACGGCAAGCACGCCCGCACCGCCGCCGTGAGTTATCACCTCGCGCTCGGCAATTCTTCCGTCGTCTAAACTCACTTTATCGACGCGCAGTTTCACTACTTTTCCGTCGTAAATTTTCTCGGTAGACAAACACTTTTCCATTATAAATTAGCAATCTCCTTTTCAATCGTCTTTAAGTCGATTTTGGGTCTGCGAATAAACCGCACGGCGTATTTTAAAGCCGTGTAAGCAAGCGTAATGCGCGGATAATCGCTCTCCCTCATAGCGGAATAGAGTTGATCGAGAATAAAAACGAGTTCTTCGGCGTCGTCGCCCCCGCGGCGTTTCTGCTCTTCCGTCGCGGCGTCAAGACTTGACTTTACCGCAGGGAGAGGCTCTTGCTCGTCGTTTTCTTCCTTTGCGGGCGTTTGGGGTTGCGAAACCTCGGTTTCGTCCTCTCCTCCGCGTTTTTCATCGGCTGAAATTATTTTCTCTACGGTAACTTCTGTTACGGTTTTAAACGGGCGTAAAAGTCGCTCGGTAAATTCCGCATAACTTTTTTGCATTCCTTCGCCGGACGGAAAATATTTTTCGCAAAAAGCGATTACGTCCTCTTTGCCCGAATCTATTTCCATAAGCAGTAAAAAGCAAAGCGCGAGCAAATCCTCGTCCTTTTGAGGAAGTTTAAATTTGCCTTCGCTCTCTCCCGTCACGAAACACACGCTTTTAGCCGCCTGATAATCGAAATCGGCGGTAACGTACTCGAAAAGTTCGTACAGTATGCGCGACTGCGCGACTACTTTTAAAACCGCACTCACCTTGCCGTCGGCCAATATATATTTTGAACCGATAAGTTCATCCATAGCCGAATCGAAATTCTCGATCGACGACTCTCTCGTAAGCAGCATAATACGACCTCTTGCGGCCCTTTCGACAAATTGCCTACCCGCAGCCGCGCTTTTTTGGTAATTATAACATAACTTTAAAATTTAGACAATAACTTTGAATAAAACTATTGATTTTTTTTATTAAATTATGTATAATGTATACAACCGAATAAAAAGGAGGAAACATTTATAATGAAATCGGTACAAATATCGCTTCAAATGGCAAGCCAGGTAAAAACTTTCGTGTCGATAGTGCAAAAATATTCCTACGAAATAGACCTTCGCTCCGACAGATATGTGGTTGACGCCAAATCCATTCTCGGTATTTTCAGTCTTGACTTATCCCGCCCGTTGACGGTTGAAATTCATTCCGCCGACTGCGACGATTTGCTTAACGAACTTAAACAATTCGCGAAATAATCAATAGACAAAACTCATACGCGCCTTGCTACGAAGCGAGGTGCGCGTTTTGTCGCGTAAAAACTACGGAGGAAAACGGTCGATGCAGGTCAGAGGCGACGCACTCGTAAACAAGTTAATATTGTTGTTCGTCTTTGACAAGATGGAAGCTCCCCTTTCGGAGAACACCGTGCTCGATATGTGTTGCAGTGCGAACAACTGGATATCCTATATGGATTGCAAACCCTTGCTCGGCACGCTTTTGGACCATTCGTTTATTTACAACACCTCCCCGCAGGGCGGAGATCCGCTTTACAGCATTACGCCCGACGGCAGAGTTTGTCTTGCCGATTTTTACGTACAAATTCCCTCTTCGCTCCGCGAAGAAATTTCCACTTTCGTAAAAAACAACCGCACGCGCTACCGCAAAAGTCAGCAGTGCGCCGCGGACTATTTTATGAATAAAGACGGCACTTATACCGTCTATTTAAAAATTTTAGAGCCTAATCTTTCTATTTTCGAGTTGAAATTAGTCGTTCCCAACAGGCAAACGGCTAAAAGTATCTACAAAAAATGGGAGGAAAAGGCGGCTAACGTCTACGCGACGGTTTACGACTGTTTAGTAGATTAAAGGAGTGTAATACTTATGCAAACTTATTTAACGAAAGGCACTTGCAGCAGGCAAATTCTTTTCGACGTAAACGAAAACGACGAAGTAATAAACGTAAAGTTTATAGGCGGTTGCAGCGGTAATCTTCAGGGTATATCGCGGCTTGTTCAGGGTAAAAAAGTAGACGAGGTTATCGAACTTTTATCGGGTATAAAGTGTCGCAGCAACACTTCCTGCCCCGACCAACTCGCCACCGCGCTTAAGGAATATAAAGAAAGAAACGCGGAAAAACAATAACGCAAACGGGTTGTCGAACGGCAACCCGTTTTCTTATAGATAATTATGGTAGAAGAAAACTTTGTAAGAACGGCTATGCTTATAGGCGAAGAGTCGGTTAAAAAACTTAATAACTCTTCCGTCTGCGTGTTCGGCGTGGGCGGCGTAGGCGGATATTGCGCCGAGGCTCTTGCGCGCGCGGGCGTAGGCAAAATAACCGTGGTGGATAACGATAGAATAGCGGTAAGTAATATTAACCGTCAGATTATAGCGACCTTTTCCACCGTGGGCGAACTTAAAGTGAACGCGGTAAAAAAACGCCTGCTCGATATAAACCCGAAAATAGAAGTAACCGCCCTGCCCGACTTTTTCGGCGCGGAAGCCGCCGATAAATACGACTTTTCTTCGTTCGATTACGTCGTTGACGCCATAGACACGGTAAGCGCGAAACTTTTATTAGCCGAAAAATGCAGTGCCGCGGGCGTTAAACTTATTTCCGCTATGGGCGCGGGCAACAAACTCGACCCCACCGCTTTTAAAGTCGCCGATATAAGCAAGACGAGCGTTTGCCCCTTGGCAAAAGTTATGCGGCGGGAACTGAAAAAACGCGGAATATATCACCTGAAAGTTGTATATTCCGAAGAACAGCCCGCAACGCCGATTGCCGAACTTAACCCCGAGAAAAATACCGTGCGCAGACAAACGCCTTCGAGCATATCGTTCGTGCCGCCCGTCGTGGGTATGATAATCGCATCCGAAGTGATAAAGGATTTAATAAAGTTATGAAATACGAAATGATGTTACGAATACTTTTCTACCTTTTGGCGCGAGGGAAAACTTCCGGCAGCGCGCTCGCCTCGCGGTTCGGAATATCGCAAAGGAGCGTTATGCGCTACGTGGACGAAATCTCGCTTGCGGGTATACCCATTATTTCCGACCCCGGCAGGAACGGCGGATACTACATAGCCGAATCCTACAAAATAACCGACGGCTTTATGACCAAGGACGAATTCGACGCCATTTTAGCTGCGGCAAACGCCTGCAACGAGCGTTTAGGCGATAAAAACTTAACCACGGCGATAGACAAATTAAAATCGGTTTACCGACCGAATAGCGCGAATATCGACTTAAAAGCGGGCAACTTTTTAATAGATTTTTCCAACTGGAACGGTTCGGATAACGCCAAGGAAATTATTTCCGTAATGGAAAACGCCATAGAAAAAGAGCGCACCGTAAGCGTTAAATACGTGGACAGAAACGGCAATCAAAGCGTGAGAGAGATAGAGCCGCACGTAATAGTAATGAAACAAGGACTTTGGTACGTGTACGCATTCTGTCGCACGAGAAACGAATTCCGTACCTTTAAGATTTCACGCATAACCTACGCGCACGAAACCGAAAATCCATTTAAAAAACGCGAGTTCGACCCCGCCGCTTTGACCACACTTAATCATATAGACGACGGCGAAACGGTTTTCGTCGATATGGAAATAGAAAAAAACGCCGTAACCGAAGTCGAGGAATGGTTAGGCGTTGAAAGCGTTTATATGAATTCGCAAGGAAGGTACGCGGCGTCTTGCAAACTACCGCTCGACAGTTGGCTCGTGTCCAAAATAACCTCCTACGGCGGAAGAGTGCGAGTAACCGCACCCGAGGAACTTAAAACCGCGATTGCAAATCACGCGCGCGAAATTTTAGCGCAATATGAAAATTAGTTCTTTTTAGTCCTCTTTAAAAGGATGACCGAACAAACAAACACTATGACGGGGAAGCAAGTAGCAAAAAGCAACCCCGTTTTTATATCGCTTGAAACGAGCCCCGTAAGCGTAGGTCCGACCGTGCACCCCACGTCGCCGAAAAGCGCGAGAATACCGAACATTCTCGTACCGCCCTTGGGGTAAGCCTGCCCCGCCACCGAATAAAGTCCCGGCCACAGCAAGCCGACGAACACTCCGCCGAACGCTATGCCCGCAAGCGACAATCCCGCCCACGGCGAAAGCGCGGCTAACAAATACGAAACTATAAGCAAGCCTCCGCACAAAACGAAGGCTTTTTTCAGGTCGATTTTTTCGCCTAAAACGCCGTAAACCGTCCTCGATAACGCCATACCGAACGCGAAAAGACAAGTTCCGAAAACGTCGCCGAGGGTTTTATCAACCCCAAGACCTATTTCCGCAAAGTCAGACGCCCACTGCGCTATCGCCTGTTCCGCCGCGCCCGAGGCGAGAATCAATACGGGGAAAAGCCAAAATCCGCGCATAGTAAATATGCTTTTATACGACGAGGGAGTTTCGTCCCCTTCGAGAGATTCAAGCGGACATACGGCAAATGTTATACAGTTAAGCAGAGGTATAACCGCAAGCACGATGGGCAAATAACGCCACGCGTCTATGGTGAACAAATTGAAATAAAGCGTTGCGGCAAGCACCGTAAAAATATGACCCCAACAATAGAACGAGTGCAAAAAGCACATCGCGCCCGATTTATTGCCAAGCGGCAACGCCTCTATTACGGGACTTAAAATTACTTCTACGAAACCACCGCCTATCGCCATAAGCACGGTGGCTATTATTATACCCGCGAAGGGATTCATAACGTTGGGCAATACGCCGAGGCATACGAGTCCCGTGCAAGAGAAAATTTGAGCGAAAATCGCGCCCGCGCGGTAGCCGATTTTTTCGGTTATTTTAGCCGAAAGCGAATCGACGATAATCTGCAAGCCGAAGTTTATGAATATTATAAGCGACAGCATAGCCGAATCGAGCGCAAACTGACGCTTAAATTGCACGAACAACAACGGCGAAAGATTATTCACAATCGCCTGTATAACGTAACCGACGTAACACGCAGTAAGCGTTAAGGAGTATTTTTTGGTCTTATTGTACATAATGAGAGTATTTTATCATATAACGGGAAAAAAGGCAAGCGAAAAACTTAAAAATTTTTAGCGGCGATAATCGCGTTATATGCCGCCTTTTACGATAAATCTACGCTTGGTAGAACCAAATTTATGCGTTCTACTTTCAGTAATTTAAAATTCTACGCGCACGCGCTCGTAATGAGTTGATTTTTTATAAGAAAGTAATATAATATTACTGTAAATTTTAACCACACGGAGTCAGATATGAAAATTGCGATTTCGCTTGACAGCGCGTGCGACGCAAGCAAAGAAGTTATCGAAGAATACGGCTTTAATATAGTGCCTTTCGGCGTTACGATGGGCGACAGATTTTTTTACGACGGCGAAGTAGATACGCTCGAAATTTTCGAGTACGCCGACAAGAGTAAAACCCTACCGAAAACCAACGCGGTAAACGAGGACGCGTTTGACAAGCATTTTTCAAAATTGCTCGAAAACAACGACGCGGTTATTCACTTTGATATATCTTCGGATATGTCAAGCGCGTACAACAACGCGGTAAATTCGGCTAAAAAGTTTAAAAACGTTTTCGTTATAGACAGCCGTACCCTTTCCACGGGTATTTCCTTGGAGGCGATATACGCAAAGAAACTCGCCGACCAAGGCGTTGCGCCCGAGGTTATAGTTGAAAAAGTTAAAGCGAGAATACCCTTCGTTCAGGCAAGTTTCGTTATCGAAAGGCTCGATTATTTATACAAAGGCGGAAGATGTTCGAGTTTACAACTTCTCGGTGCAAACTTACTTAAAATTCGCCCCGAAATAGAAGTTAAAAACGGAAAAATGGGCAACACGGGTAAATTCAGAGGTCGTATGAATGACGTAGTTACTAAGTATTGTCAATCGGTGCTTTCCACCTATAATACGCCCGACAAGTCTGTAATATTCATTACTCACAGCCGCGCAACCCAAGATATGGTTGACGCCGCCAAAGAGGCTATTAAAGACTACGGTTTTGAAAAGGTTTACGAAACTTACGCGGGTTGCACGGTTTCGAGCCACTGCGGCAAAAACACGCTCGGTATACTTTATATAAACGACGGTAAAGCCGAATAATTAAGAATACTCCTAACACTCCTATAAAAAAGGGCTTTTGCCCGACAAAAACGCGAAACGGCGTAATCAGTCGTTTCGCGCTTTTGCTTTTTTACGAACGGGGATATAAAAATCCCGTCGCAAGTAAACTTGCGACGGGATTTACAAGTGGGGTTATAAGCCGCGTTCTGTCATTTAATGCGGTTATCTATCTAGGATCGCCGTTGCCGACGACCTCAAGCGACGTTTAACGGGCGACTCGGCTCGGCTGCCGATTGAGTCGCCCCTATCTTGCTCCGAATGGGGTTTACACTGCACGGCGCGTCTCCGCGTCGTCGGTAGGCTCTTACCCTGCCTTTTCACCCTTACGCTTTTAAAAGCGCGGTAATTTTCTGTTGCACTTTCCTTAAAGTTACCTTCACCGTCCGTTAGGCGGCATCCTTGCCGATTGGAGCGCGGACTTTCCTCGTGGCTTTCGCCCCGCAACCGCACGCCCCGCTTGTCTCGTTTATTTTACGCTTTTTATACGATTTTGTCAATCAAAATTTAAGCGTTGCAAATCTTAAAGCCATAAATTCGTCGGTAAATATTCTGTCGGCTATCTGCCCTAAAAACGTCATAGCCGCAATACCTTGGCTACGATTGACGAAACGGAATATGGCAAGCATAGTCAAAGACAAATCGAATACGAGAAAAGCGAATATTATTATCGCCGATATGCTCATTGCTCTTTGCGGAAGTTTCTGAAAAGCCTTGTCCAACGGGCGATATACGAGATACACCACCGCAAGGCACAACAAACCCCAAAACAACATTATGGGAATAGTCGTTCTGCCGTTGATATTCAAAAACAAATTTGAATAATCCCAAGATTTTGCTCCGAGAATTTTCTCTTCCAAAAAACTCAAAGCGTATTCGGCAACACCACCGCCGAGCGCACCTATCAGGTACACCTCGTAGAACTTTTTGCGGTTATGCAACAACATTATTATAAACACCGCACCCGCGCCGTAAACGAAGTTAAACGGCGTTAATATACTGCCGTTACAAAATACGAACCCCTTGCCTTTACACAAGTTTAAAATAGTTTCGTACACCGTGCCGACGAGTCCGCCGAGCAAGTAAATATACACGTACTCCGCAAAACTTATCTTTCGTTTTTCTTCTACGCTGACTTTTTCCGCGCGTACCGCGCTATTCATTTCCATTTCCTTCTCCATAGTTAAGCCGCCGTCTTTTCTAATTCCCCGTTAATTTCTCTTTCGGGTTGGTCGAATTTGGTGTTTTCAAAATGTTTTTGCATATATGCGTCGTTGAATACTTTATCCAAAAACCTTGCGTAACCGTTGGTCGCCGCAACGCCCTCTTTCCTTTGCCTGTACCTTAACACCGTAGTTACGGTAAAAGCAAGGTCTATCGCGCAATAAATTATTATAACCGTCAAAACCGTATGATATACGCTTGCGTGCTCTGCGGTATCGGTGAAAAACTTTTTTACGATGAAATTATCAATCGGCAAATACACGCAGTACAAAACGAGCATACTCAAAAGTCCCCATACGACCATAGGCAAAAGCGCCGTTCTGCCGTTTATGTTAAACTTCATATAGTTATAATTCCAACTGCGCGTGTGCAAAATCTTTTCTTCCGCAAAGGAAATGAGATATTCCACCGCGCCGCCGAGCAACGCGCCCACGGCGAACACCCAAAAGGGGTTGTCCTTTAAGCC